>CALFOA010000484.1 GCA_937919795.1 uncultured Neisseria sp. | reverse complement strand
GGAGTTCAGACGTGTGCTCTTCCGATCTGCCGCTGGCGCTGATGCTCACCGCCGTCTCGCTGCTGGCCAGCCCTTTATGGCAGGCCAAACGCTATTATATTTCGCTGCTCGGCGCCTTGGTGGTGGCGTTACCGCTGATGCTGATTTACCCGATGGCACTCTATCGTTCCGACCCCGAAGTATTCGAACTCTGGCGGCTGTATTATGCCTTCGGCAGTTTCGGCGGGCTGGCTGATTTCAAGCTCGACTTCAGTGCCGGTTATTATCTAAAAAACCTGTTGTGGTTTGCCTTTCCCGCCTGGCCACTGGCAGCATGGACATTGAGCCGCTGCCAACCAGCCAAAGAAGCCTGGGTACCGCTGGCGCTGGCTTGGCTGGTGGAAATGGGCTTGTTGCTGGCGGTGATTCCGCAGTCCCACCAAGATAATCTATTGTGGATACTGCCGCCGCTGGCCTTACTCGGTGCCGCCAAACTCGACAGCCTGCGCCGCGGTGCCGGAGCCTTCCTCAACTGGTTCGGCATCATGACCTTCGGCTTGGCCGCTATTTTCCTGTGGCTGGGTTTCTTCGCGATGAATTTCGGCTGGCCGGCCAAACTGGCCGAACGCGCCGCCTATTTCAGCCCTTATTATATTACCGATATCGACCCGATTCCGATGACGGTTGCCCTACTGTTCACCCCGATCTGGCTGTTTGCGATTACCCGTAAACGCATTCGTGGCCGCCAAGCGGTGACCAACTGGGCGGCCGGTGCCACGCTGGTGTGGGCATTGCTGATGACGCTGTTTCTGCCTTGGCTGGATGCCGCCAAAAGCTATCAGCCGGTGGTGCAACAAATGCAGGCCGCCGCACCTGCCGAAGTGAATAACGGCACCGCCTGTGTGGCCGTTTCAGCCAGCGATCGCGACGCCCGCTTGGCTTGGGCGCAATACAGCCGCGTACAACTCACCACCGGCGAGCAAGCCGCAGCCTGCCGCTACCGCTTGGTGAAAGTCCATGAAAAATATACACCCGCTGTCGATTGGCAAACCTTATGGCAAGGCAACCGCCCACGCAGCAAAGGGGTAGTGTTTGCCTTGCAGCAGCGTTTATAAATCGATTAATTAAACATCAATGCCTGTCTGAAACCAGTTTCAGACAGGCATATTCTTTCATTTGGGTATAAAATACACCCCTATCGTTCAAAAAACAGCGAGATCGCCATGACTACCGAAACGCCCAATACCACCAATGTAGACGCCGTCGAAATCGACAAATTCAGCCGCCTCGCACACAAATGGTGGGATAAAACCAGCGAATTCAAACCGCTGCACGACATCAACCCGCTGCGCTTGGGCTATATCGACGGCCACGCTGAGTTGGCCGGTAAAACCGTGTTAGACGTTGGCTGTGGCGGCGGCATCCTTGCCGAGAGCATGGCCAAACACGGCGCCGCCGAAGTAACCGGCATCGACATGGCGGAAAAATCGCTGAAAATCGCCAAATTGCACGCTTTGGAAGAAAACGTAAACAACATCAGCTACCGCCACATCCGCGTAGAAGAATTGGCCGCCGAAATGCCGCACAGCTTCGATGTGGTCACCTGCATGGAATTGCTGGAACACGTGCCCGATCCCGCCGCCATCATCGCCGCCTGCGCCCAATTGGTGAAACCCGATGGCATGGTGTTTTTCTCCACCATCAACCGCAATCCCAAATCCTACGCCCACGCCATCGTCGGCGCCGAATACCTGCTGGGCTTGGTACCGCGCGGCACCCACGATTGGCAGAAATTCATCACCCCCGCCGAACTCGCCCGCATGTGCCGCCAGGCCGGATTGGATGTGATCGACAGCAAAGGCATGACTTACAACCCGCTCACCAAAATCTACCGGCTGGACGACAACACCGACGTGAATTATCAAATCGCCTGCCGTCCGCAATAAAGGCCACTGTACTTCGCAATGCCTGTCTGAAAAAACAAAAACAGCCTGCACCAACGTGCAGGCTGTTTTCTATCAGAAAGCCGGATTATTCCAATACTTCCAATACTTCATGTTTGCCGTCTTTCACATCAAATACGGTAACGGTACCTTTTTGGATATCGCCTTTATTATCAAATGCAATCTTACCGATTACGCCGTCGAAAGCCACTTTCGGCATCGCCGCGGCGATGGCTTCGCGGTCGGTAGAATTCGCCAGTTTGATGGCATTGGCGATGGCATAAGTCGCATCGTAAGCAAACGGTGCGTACAGTTGCGGTTTCTTGCCTTCAAAAGTCTTCTCGAAATTGGCAGTAAACTCGGTGCCTTTTTCCATTTTGGTCAGCGGCAAGCCCAGTTGGGTACAAATCGCGCCTTTACCGGCTTCACCGGCCAATTCGATGAATTTATCGGTACAAATGCCGTCGGCACCGATAAACTGGGCATTAATGCCCAATTCACGCATCTGTTTCACCAAGGTAGCGGCGGTGTCGTCCATGCCGCCCCAAAATACGTAATCCGGGTTTTGCGCTTTAATGCCGGTGAGGATGGCTTTAAAGTCGGTGGTTTTGTCGGTGGCCGATTCGCGGTTGGTGATGTTGGCACCGCCCGCTTTCAGGTTTTTGGTCACTTCATCCGCCAAACCTTTGCCGTATTGAGTGGCATCATCGACCACTGCAATATTTTTGCCGCCTTTAGACAAAATAAATTTGGCCAATACCGGTGATTGTTGGGCATCGGTGGCCACTACGCGATAAGCGCTAACTGAACCTTTCGGGGTTTTCGGGCCTTTTAGGGTGTAATCCGGGCTGGTGCATGAAGGGGAAACCGCTACCATGCCTGCATTGGCATACACGCTGCTGGCGGGAATACACACGCCTGAAGTGAGGTGGCCGACCACGCCGACCACGCCGGCATCAACCAATTTTTGTGCTACCACTGTACCTTGCTTGGGATCGCCCGCATCGTCTTCTGAAATCAGGGCAAATTTGACTTTTTTGCCGTCAACCGTGATATCGCCTTTTTCGTTCAAGGTTTTCACTGCCAACGCTGCGCCGTTTTCCAAATCCTTACCCCAGTGGGCAATACCGCCGGTTTCCGGCGCGCCGGTAGCGATTTTCACGCATACTTCGTTTTCGGCCTGGGTACCGCAATCGCTTTTACCGCCGGAAGCGGCAGCGCTGCCGCCACCGCTTTGTCCGCCACACGCAGCCAAACCCAAAGCCGCAGCCAAAGGAAGCAAACGGAATAATTTGTTCATAAATCTACCTCTGTACAAATATCATTAAATAAAATTTATTTATAGCGAAAAAACTTTATCCGCTAATAGCCGCCACAGCCTTATGGAGCAGTTTGCCCAAATATGTGACTACGCCTGTTAGCAATTATGTGACTTCAATCCACGGAAAGCAAGCACAATATTTATCAAAATTAATTTTTCTTTACCCTATGTTGCAATTAGGAAAAAACATCATCTAAACCATAAAAAATGCCTGTCTGAAACGTTTTTCAGACAGGCATTGAATTGAATGAATCATTTCATTAACGGCAGTTGCTGCGCTGCAAAGCCCCATACGGCCCAACAATCTTCTGGATAGACTGCAAACCGCCCTCGTCTACGCTACCAAACACCACCCGCATTTTCGCAACGCTGAGCGCTTCGTTGCCACCGGAAGACTGTTCGCGCAACTGGGCGCTGAAACCGGCAGCCTGTACCTTGCCCAGCGTATTCTGCGCGGCGGCACGGTCGTTATAAGAGCCCACCACAATACTGCCGCCGCTCAACGTGCCGCTGAAGCCTTTGGCGCTGAGTTCGCTCAATTGCGCTTGCGCATCCACCTGTATCGGTACCGCCACACTGTATTTCACCGTTTTCTTCGCATTGCCTTCGCGACGTTCCACCGTGCGGCTGGCAGCGTGCGGCCATTGCCCCAACAAGCCTTTGATGCGGTGATAATCATCTTCCGGCAGGGTCACGCTGGCAGAGCGGTTACAACTGGCCTGATTGGACGACTGCTGAGCCGGCACATAATCCTGCGCGCTCACCTGATTCTTTTTCGCCTGCGCTTCGCGCTCTTTCTTCAGCTTTTCGGCCTGCAACTTTTTCTCGCGCTCTACACGCTCTTTTTCTTTCACCGCCAACTGCTCGGGCGTCGGCACGTTCGGAATCACGTTTTCATCGATTTTCGGCTCGGAAGCACCGGCACGGCTGCCGGTTTGCAACCAATCCAACGATGCTGCGGAAGCGGCCGAAGCCGCCGGTGCCAGCGCCGTTGCCGGTGTAGACAGCTCGTGCACCGGCGTACTCACCGGCGGTGCTGCCGCCGGTGTTGCGTTATCGCTTTGTTTATCGTTTAGCAAAACCACCATGGTGATGCCGAAAACCACTATATTTAATGCCACCAGAATGGCGAACAGCCATTTCATGTTTGCTCGATCCAGTTCAACAAACCATAAAGCACGAGATTATCTACGATTTTTACTGTATTGTCTAAAATAAACGCTTGCGGTAAATTCTGCGCCACTTTTGCGGCACCACCGCCGGTGAGTACCACATCCACCGGCTGCCCCTCGCCCGTTTTTTCCTGCAACCGCGCGTGCATCAGCAAAATCGAGCCGCACACCGCATCCATCATGCCGCTGGCCAACGCGTTGGCGGTGGTGGTCGGGAAAGGATAAACCTTACCAATCGGGCGGTTCAGATTGGCGGTTTTCAAGGCCATCGCCTCTTTCATCAAATGAAAACCGGGCATGATGGTGCCGCCCAAATAATGATCGTCATGGCTCAACGCATCGATTGTTACCGCCGTGCCACAGCTCACCACCACACAAGCATGGCGGGAAAAACGGCGGCTGCCCAAAGCATTAAACCAGCGGTCGGCACCGTGCTCGGCCGGATTGCGGTAATGATTGCGCACCCCCAAACCTTGCGCCATTGAAGGCAGCCACTCGATGTTATTTGGCAATTGCGCCGCTACCAATGCTTTTTTTATCTCACCACATACCGCGCAGCCGATAATTTGATCAGCCGCTGATCCGTGTTGTCGCCACGATTCGCCCAAAGTGCTAAGGTCGCGATACGGCGCATGCTCCACCGAGCCGAGTACGCCGTTGGTCACCCACGCCCATTTCAATTGACTGTTGCCGGCATCCAACAATAAATAACGCACGCTCTCAGTTGGCACCTCGATCAACGGCTGCTCTTTCGGCCGCAAACTGATTTCGCCACTCACCACTTCACGCTCTCCGTCGGCGGTCTGTACACGTAACGCCCCTTGTGTGTTCACACCGAGTGCCTGCCCTTCATATTGCATTTCACCCTCTTTAAACAGACAAACCCAGCGCCCCTGATCACGGTGCGCCGCCTGATATTCCGCCGCCAAAGGCGCAAAACCATCTGTTTCAAACTGAGGCAACAAAGATGCAAGCTGCTGCAATATCGCTTGCAACAGTTGTTGCGCAGAAGGTGAAATGCCTGTCTGAAAAGCAGCCTGCACCGATGTGGATTGTTCCACCTCTTTGGGCAACACATAATTAATCCCGATGCCGATCACCACATGGGTGCGCCCGCCACTGCGCACCGTTTCAATCAGAATGCCGCCAAGCTTATCGTTACCAACCACCAAATCGTTTGGCCATTTAATTTGTACCGCCAGCCCTTGCTGTCGCAACGCGCGTTGGCAAGCCAGCGCACACACCAGCGCCAGCGCGCCCAATTCAGCCTGAGGCTTATCAAACGTCCAGCCCAGGCTGAACATCAAGCATTCGCCCAAACGGCTCTGCCAGCTCTTGCCCTGCCGCCCGCGCCCCTGCTCCTGGCTGTGCGCCACATACAAACGGCGGTGCACCGTCGAAGGCTCGGTACGCGCATCCGCCAACAATAAATCGTTGCTGGAGGTACATTCGTGTATCAAATGCGCATCAAAACCTGCCGCAGCCTGTTGCAAAGCGGTTTCATCAAACACCGCGAGTGGTCGCACCAAGCGCCAGTGGCCGTCGTGCTGACGCAACAAACCCCGCACATGCGGCGGCATCTGCTGCCATAAACCGTTGAGCTGTTGCGGCCGCACGCCCACATGTGGGCTGAGCGTACACACATGATGTGCTTCGCCGTCGGCGAGCCGTGCCAATAATTTCCAATGCAGCGGATGCATCACGACTCCTGCTTATCCGCCACGCGGATTTTTTCCAGCGTTTGCGTGGTGGAAGTCTGATGCAAAAACGGAATCGAAAACACTTTACCACCACGCGCCAATGTTTCGGCAGCACCGACGATTTTCTCTACCGGCCAGTCGCCGCCTTTAATCAATACATCCGGCTTCACCGCTTCAATCAAAGCCGCCGGGGTATCGTCGTCAAACCAAGTTACCAAATCCACACAGGCCAAAGCGGCTGCTACTGCCGCGCGGTTGGCCAGCGTATTAATCGGTCTGTCATCCCCCTTGCCCTGCCGCTTGACCGAGGCATCGGTATTGAGTGCCAACACCAAGGCCGCCCCGGCTGAACGTGCCTGCGCCAGATAGGTAACATGACCGCGGTGCAGAATATCGAAACAGCCGTTGGTAAACACCAAAGGCCGCGGCAGCGCGGCAATTTTTTCGGCCAACTGTTCGGGCGGGCAGATTTTTTGTTCAAAATCGGGCAAAGACCAATCGTGCATGGCAAGCTTCTTTCTGGAAAGCAAAGTAATCGAAGGAGGTGAATCAAGTTTATTTAGGCTCTCATCATACCGAAGCCCCGGCGCCGATACAATTCAGACAGGCATTTCATCTAACAAGCAAATGAAAAACCCGCTTCAAGCTGAAGCGGGTTTTTCATAATGATGGGGTGGCTAATGGGGCTCGAACCCACGACAACCGGAATCACAATCCGGGGCTCTACCAACTGAGCTATAGCCACCACTGAAACTGGCGGTATCGAATGATACGTTTTTTGGCACGCCCGACAGGAATCGAACCTGTAACCCCCGGCTTAGAAGGCCGGTGCTCTATCCGGTTGAGCTACGGGCGCTTAATTTACCTTGCCCGGCTCTGACGTGCCTTATCTATTTGGGCGTTAGGGTGGTCGGGGCGGTGGGATTCGAACTCACGACCCTCTGCTCCCAAAGCAGATGCGCTAACCAGGCTGCGCTACGCCCCGACGAGAGATAGCAACTATACCCGTTCATTTACGCAAGAGCAAGCGTTTTATTTAAAACATGCCTGTCTGAAAAACCATCATTTTGTTTTTACGCTATATCTTTCTCACACTTATTCATTCATCCTAAAATAAAAAGATGAAAAAAAAGTGAAAAAATGCGACAATAAGCCGCTTTAGTTTTTTTACACAACAACACCCTCACCAGAGACCGATCCCATCATGAGCGCTCAAATCATCAATGGTAAAGAAGTATCTCAACAACACCTCAACCGCATCGCAGCGGAAGTACAACAGCGCAAAGAAAATAAGCTACGTACACCTTGCTTGGCAGTCGTGTTAGTCGGCAACGACCCTGCCAGCGCCGTTTATGTGCGCAACAAAAAACTCGCCTGCGAAAAAGTGGGTTTTGAATCTCTTTCTTACGAATTGCCTGCCGACACCAGCCAAGCCGATTTGCTGCGCCTGATTGACGAGTTGAACGACAACCCGAAAGTAGACGGTATTCTGGTGCAACTGCCGCTGCCGCCGCAAATCGACAGCCAGACCGTGCTTGAGCGTATCTTGCCCGGCAAAGATGTAGATGGTTTTCACCCCTACAACGTCGGCCGCCTCGCGGTGAAAATGCCGTTGATGCGCCCCTGCACCCCTAAAGGCGTGATGACCCTGCTGGAAGCCTACGGCGTAGATCCGGTGGGCAAAAAAGCAGTGGTAGTCGGCGCTTCCAACATCGTCGGCCGCCCGCAGTTACTGGAATTGCTGCTGGCGCGTGCCACCGTAACCATCTGCCACAGCGCCACCCAAAACCTACAAGACGAAATTGCCGCTGCCGATATTCTGGTGGTGGGCGTGGGGATCCCGAACTTTATCAAAGGCGATTGGATCAAACCTGGCGCAGTGGTAATTGATGTCGGCATCAACCGTCAGGATAACGGCAAATTGTGCGGCGATGTGGAGTTTGAAACCGCCAAAGAACGTGCTTCCATGATTACCCCCGTGCCCGGCGGCGTCGGCCCGATGACCATTGCTACTTTACTGGACAACACCTTATCGGCCGCCCGCCTACGCGATAAAAAAGTCGCATCTGCCTAATTCAGCCAACGGCGCTTGGCTTGGCGGCTAAGCGCCTAACATTCTCTCTATACCATACCCCTGCGTTTATGACCCGTTTCCACACCACAGAGGCTTTGCTCGAACTGAACAACCAGCTTGCCCGCAAGCTGAGCCTAGAGCCTTGCCCGCTGAATCTGGTCACCGAAACACAAAACACCACACAATCATACAACCCAAACGGAGTGTATGTCTTGCACGCCAGAGGCATCGATTGGCACCGCCCTACCGATGAAGAAACGGCAAACCCAGAAATCATCCACTATGGTGCACAACAGCGCGGTTTGGCCGATTTATTCCTAGATGCTTACACGCAGAAAAATCCCGACTTTCCCGAACACCGTGCCGCCATGTTTCTGGCGTTTTCCCCCTTATTTTGGTCGCTACGCTCCAAGCTTGCCCTACCGGCCGGTCGTCTGCCTTTTGGCTATATGCTGCAAAACACCATCACCACACTGGCCTTATTGGCACTGGCCGTGGTTTTTCTACTGCGCAACAGCAATCTGATTCCTCCTAAGCCGGTGGCGTTTTACATGAGCATGTGTTTTATTTTGGCGCTCAGCAGCATCATCCGCGTGGGCGAATTATGGGACGATGTGCGCGCCAAGCGCCGTTTGCGACTGGATTTCAGCCAACGCACCGGCATACTGCTGGCCGTATTGGTGCCTTGTTATTATTATGCTTATCAGCACCACCACCTCCTAGAAAAACCGCTCCAATACACCCTGCTCTCCACCACCGCGGCGGCAGTATTTATGGCTTTCTTTAATAAGCCAAAAGCATAAAAAGCCGTTTCATAATATTAATTCGTATTTTTTTCAGACAGGCCTATTTAATGCCTGTCTGAAACTTTGTTAGAATGGCGGTTTTATTTCCATAAAGATTGATTTCCCATGAGTGAGCGTTCCACCGCTACCCTACTGATTAACGCCCCCGACCGCAAAGGCCTGGTGCACGCCATTTCTTCTTTTTTATTGCAACACAACGGCAACATTCTGCACGCCGACCAACACCAAGATGCCGAAGAAAACCGCTTCTTAATGCGGGTGGAGTGGGATTTGGCCGGTTTTGA
>CALFOA010000483.1 GCA_937919795.1 uncultured Neisseria sp. | reverse complement strand
ATTCAACTAATTGAGAAACGCTGTGCATCTTTATTGAATAAATTACAAGATCAATCGGATAAATCAGAACTGAATGAGAAAAGCAAATTTTGGTTGGTTCAAGGCTTCTACTTTCTTGAAAACTGGGAAGAATGTTGGAATGCCTTGAAAAATGATAAACAAAATGTTTTTTTCTTGAAAGAATCTTTAGAAGCATGGGCTGGCGATGAACATTTTTCAGTTTCTGAGTTTTCTCTGGCTAAAAAAGAAGCGGTTTTAGAAGGTTTCGTTGATGATTGGCCTTATGCGGATTATCCCAAAGATGGTTGGGTCGGACAACGTGAAGGAGCCGATGCCTTTCGTTTTTTAGTGAAAATAGTACAAAGCATTGAACATCACAATCCAGATAAAGCATTGCCTGTGCTTGCTCGTTTACGTGATAGTGCTAAATATCAGAATTTTGCTTTTGACTTAAAAGTAATTTATGCAGTACAGCTTAGAAAGAAAGCCTTAAAAGATTTTACCGCGCCGACTTCTGATGAAGTAACTTCATTCTTTAAACGGCAAAATATTGTTACGGTTGAAGCGCTGCGTGCGTTGGTACTGGATGAGCTACAAATATACCAAAACGATTTGAATGGCAGTGAAACCACATCTAAAAGCATATTCTATAATGGAGATATCCATCTTGGAGAAGTTGATGCAACCTTATTGATTGCCGATCGCTTGCGTTTATGTTTGAAGCCAAAGAATATTGTAGTGACACTGGAACATCAGATGCAAGATGCCAAACGTTGTGATTTTACTTGTGCCAAGGTATTTGCTGAAACAAGGAAATTATTAACCGTTGAAGTAAAAGGGCAATGGCACTCTGAGCTATTCTCAGCCGCTACTGATCAACTGTATCAATATTATTCCAAGCATCCGGATGCTGAACAACAAGGCATATATTTAATTTTATGGTTCGGGCCGGAAGAAGAAATTGCAGGAAGGAAACGGAAGGATATTACAACCCCTGAGCAATTAAAGGTTGAAGTAGAAAAAAACATACCCGAGCAATTGCGGGGGCAGTTAGATGTTTTTGTTTTGGATGTATCTAAGATTTGATAATGGGCTGAACGAAAGATTGTTTTATTACCCATAAAACCAATGCCTGTCTGAAAAAACTTTTCAGACAGGCATTGGTTAGTATGGTGAGCCGCTTTACTTAAACCGTTTCGCCTTATACTGCGGTTTCATCAAATTCTGCGGCGACAAAATATCGTCCAACTCTTCCGCACTCAGTAAGCCCATTTCCAATACCACTTCGCGCACGCTTTTGCCGGTTTGGGCGCAGGTTTTGCCGACTAAATCGCCGTTGTGGTGGCCGATAAAGGGGTTCAGATAAGTCACCAAGCCGATGGAGTTGAACACATAGCGTTCGCACACTTCGCGGTTTACGGTGATGCCGGTGATACATTTTTCGGCGAGGTTGACGCAGGCGTTGCCGAGCAGGGAGATGCTTTCAAACATGCTCTGTCCAATCAGCGGTTCCATTACGTTCAACTGCAACTGGCCGGCTTCGGCGGCGAAGGTGATGGCGGTATCGTTGCCGATGACCTTAAAGCACACCTGATTCACCACTTCGGGAAGCACGGGGTTCACTTTCGCCGGCATAATCGACGAACCGGCCTGTAATTCGGGCAGGTTGATTTCGTTTAAACCGGCGCGCGGGCCGGAGGAGAGCAGGCGCAAGTCGTTACAGATTTTGGATAGTTTCACTGCGGTGCGTTTGAGTGCGCCGTGTACCATCACATAATCGCCGCAATCGGAGGTGGCTTCGATTAGGTTGTGCGCGGGCGTGCAGTTTAAGCCGCTCACTTCGGAAAGTTTGGCCACGGCCAGATGCGCGTAACCGTCGGGCGTGTTAACGCCGGTGCCGATGGCGGTGGCGCCCAAGTTCACTTCCAGCAGCAATTGGGCGGTGCGCAATAAGTTGCGTTCTTCCTCTTCAAGCAACACGGCAAAGGCGGCGAATTCTTGGCCGACTGTCATCGGCACCGCATCTTGCAGCTGGGTTCTGCCCATTTTTAAAATGTCTTTAAATTCCTCGGTTTTTTGCTCGAACGCTTGTTTCAGGCGGCTTACTTTAGCCAGCATGGCGACGATGCTGTTGTAAACGGCAATGCGAAAGCCGGTGGGATAGGCATCGTTGGTGGATTGGCTGGCGTTCACATGATCGTTGGGGTTGATGAGGTCGTAACGGCCTTTTTCATGCCCCAAGGCTTCCAGCGCCAAATTGGCGATAACTTCGTTGGTATTCATGTTCACCGAAGTACCCGCGCCGCCTTGGTAAATGTCGGAAGGAAATTGGTCGAGACAGCGGCCTTTTTCCAGCACTTCGTTGCAGGCGGTTTCAATCGCTTGGGCGATTTCTGCCGGAATCGCCCCCAAATAGGCATTGGCACGTGCCGCGGCTTTTTTCACCATCACCATGCCGCGCACCAGCTCGGGAATATCGGAAACTTTCTGTTGAGAAATATGGAAGTTTTCCACCGCCCGCAGGGTGTGGATGCCCCAATAAACATCAGCGGGAATCTTGCGCTCGCCGAGCAAATCGGTTTCGATACGTTTTTTCATGTTCTGTTTCCTGTCTATCCGCAAAGGATTTTTAAAGAGGTTTGGGAAGCTAGAGGTAAATAACTTACCATCATCGTATCGTCATACTCGGGCTTGACCCGAGTATCTTGATTTATAGCGAAAAAACTTTATTTCTGCCACGGCGTTGCTGCGCCTTGCCGTACTACGTGTACTGTCTGCGGCTTGCTGCCTTGTGGCAAAAATAAGTTTTTCCGCTATATCACGGGAAGCGGGAGATGCTCGGGTCAAGCCCGAGCATGACGACGGTGGTTATTTTTCAGTTCATCAGCTAAATTATCAAATTAAATCATCAGCGTAAAGTTGATAAAAAAATGCCTGTCTGAAAACGAGCTTGCGCAATGGTTTCAGACAGGCATGGGTTGGTGATACGGCCTTATTTCACCGGCGTATCCATCCAATCGATGTTTTTCATCTTACGCACAATCACCCATTCGTCGCGGTTGGAGCCGACGGTGCCGTAGTAGTTGAAACCGTAGGCCAGCTGGGCGTAGCCGCCGATCATGTGGGTCGGTTTCAGGATGGCGCGGGTAACCGAGTTGTGGATGCCGCCGCGTTTTTTGGAAACCTCGCCCGCGGGGGTGTGGACGATTTTTTCCTGCGCGTGGTACATCAGAATCATGGTTTCCGGAATCCGCTGGCTCACCACGGCGCGGCAGGCGATGGTGCCGTTGGCGTTGAATACTTCCACCCAGTCGTTATCGACAATACCGGCTTTCTTGGCATCTATTTCGCTGATCCACACATGCGGGCCGCCGCGTGAGAGGGTGAGCATGCGCAGGTTTTCGGAATAGGTGCTGTGGATGCCCCATTTTTGGTGCGGCGTTAAGAAATTAAGGGTAATTTCTTTGTTGCCGTTGGGGTATTTGCCCAGCAGTTTTTTGGTGGTTTTGAAATCGACGGCGGGTTTGTACACGCACAAGCCTTCGCCGAAATCACGCATCCATTTGTGGTCTTGGTAGAACTGCTGGCGGCCAGTGAGGGTGCGCCACGGGATCAGTTCGTGCACGTTGGTGTAACCGGCGTTGTAGCACACGTCTTCGCTCTCTACGCCCGACCAAATCGGCGAGGTCACAATTTTGCGCGGTTGGGCGACGATGTCGCGGAAGCGGATGGCGGTGTGTTCGCTGGCGTTGATCAGGTGGGTATGATCGCGGCCGGTGGTTTCACCCAAGGCTTGCCAGGCTTTTTTGGCAACGTGGCCGTTGGTTTCGGGAGCCAGTGTTAACACCATTTCGCAGGCATCGATGGCGGTGTCGATTTTCGGCTGGCCTTTGCCCGCGCCTTCGGCGCGCACGCCGTTGAGTTTGCGCAGGAATTCAACTTCGTGCTTGGTATCCCACACAATGCCTTTACCGTTGTTGTTCACTTTTTCGAGCAAGGGGCCGATGGAAGTGAATTTTTCGTAAATGGCGCCGTAATCGCGTTCCACCACGGTCATGGCGGGCATGGTTTTGCCGGGGATGGGGTCGCATTCGCCGTGTTTCCAGTCTTTCGGGTCAAACGGCTGGCCGAGTTCCTGCGGGCTGTCGTGCATCAGCGGGGTGAGCACGATGTCTTTGCGCACGCCGATGTAGTCTTTGGCGATTTCGCTGAATTTTTTGGCGAAGCCTTTGTAGATTTCCCAGTCGGTTTTGCTTTGCCACAGCGGTTGTACGGCCTCGGTTAACGGGTGGATAAACGGGTGCATATCCGAGGTGTTGAGGTCGTCTTTTTCATACCAGGTGGCGGTAGGCAATACGATGTCGCCGTACAGACAGGTAGTCGACATACGGAAATCGAGTACCACCAGCAAATCGAGCTTGCCTTCGGCGGCCGGGCGCACGGTGATTTCGGTAGGCTTGATGCACTCTTCGTCGTTCTCGTCGCTTAATACGGCGTTTTGGGTGCCCAACAGGTATTTGAGGAAATACTCGTGGCCTTTGCCGGAAGAACCGAGCAGGTTGGAGCGCCACACAAACAGGTTGCGCGGGAAGTTTTGCGGGTTGTCGGGGTCGTTACACGCCATGTCGAGCGTACCGTCTTTCAAGCGGCTCGCCACATATTGGGCGGCATCCATACCGGCGGCTTCGGCTTGATCAACGATGTCGAGCGGGTTGGCACCCAGTTGCGGTGCGCTCGGCAGCCAGCCCATGCGTTCGGCTTTGGCGTTGTAGTCGATCATGGAAAGTTTGCCCATGCTGCCGTCGGCATTGGGGGCGAGAATTTCGTCTACGCCTACTTTTTCATGCCGCCATTGGCTGGTGTGGGCATAGAAGAATGAGGTGCCGTTCATCTGGCGCGGCGGGCGGTGCCAGTCGGTAGCGAAGGTCAGCGGAATCCAGCCGGATTGCGGGCGCAGTTTTTCCTGGCCGACATAGTGGCACCAGCCGCCGCCGGATTTACCGATAGAGCCGCACAGCATCAGCATATTGATGATGCCGCGGTAAGCCATGTCCATGTGGTACCAGTGGTTCAAACCGGCGCCGACAATCACCATGCTGCGGCCTTCGGTGTCGTGCGCGTTTTGGGCAAACTCGCGGGCAACCTGTACCACCAAATCGGGGTTCACACCGGTGTGTTTTTCCTGCCAAGCGGGGGTGTAGGGTTTGTCTTCGCTGTAATCCTGGGCGCAATTCGGGCAGCCCAAGCCGTTGTCCACGCCGTAGTTGGCAACCATCAAGTCGAATACGGTGGCCACCAGCGCGGTTTCGCCGTTGGCCAGCGGAATGCGTTTGGCCGGTACCTTGCGGTAAATCATTTCGTCGTGCTCACCGCCGAAATAGGTGAAGCCGACTTCCACAACTTCATC
Source organism: uncultured Neisseria sp. (assembly GCA_937919795.1). Classification (GTDB taxonomy): domain Bacteria; phylum Pseudomonadota; class Gammaproteobacteria; order Burkholderiales; family Neisseriaceae; genus Neisseria. Next base: position 3,855 of record CALFOA010000483.1, on the reverse strand, counting down.
CGAACGCTCTTTCAGCGACAACGCGGCCTGTACGTCCTCACCTTGTGCGAGGGTTTCCAAGTTCCATTTTTGGCTGCCGTCCCAGCGGAAACCGATAGAGCCGTTGGGCACCATCAGGCTGTCTGAACGCTCGTCCCAAGCCAGTGTTTTCCAATCGGGGTTTTTCTCTTCGCCGAAATTGCCGTCTAATTCGGAAGCGCGCAGGAAATATTTCGGCGCATAGCCTTGGCCGTCTTGTTGCAGGCGCACCAGAATCGGCATATCGGTAAGGCGGCGTACATAGTCAGTGAAGTAGGGTGAAGGGTTTTTCAGGTGGAATTCTTTCAGAATCACATGACCCATCGCCATCGCCAAAGCGGCATCGGTACCTTGTTTGGGCGCGAGCCAAATGTCGCCGAATTTGGCCATTTCACCGAAGTCGGAAGACACGGCTACCGTTTTGGTACCTTTGTAACGTACTTCAGTGTAGAAGTGGGCATCGGGCGTACGCGTCATCGGCACGTTGGAACCCCATACCATCAGGTAATTCGAGTTATACCAGTCGGCCGATTCGGCCACGTCGGTCTGTTCGCCCCAAATTTGCGGGCTGGCCGGCGGCAAGTCGCAATACCAGTCGTAGAACGAGAGCGGTACACCGCCCAGCAGGCCGAGGTAGCGCGCGCCGGCGGCATAGCTCACCATAGACATCGCCGGAATCGGCGAGAAGCCGATTACGCGGTCGGGGCCGTAGTTTTTCACGGTATAAGCATTGGCAGCGGCCACGATTTCATTGGCTTCATCCCAATTAATGCGCACAAAACCGCCCAAACCACGCTGGGTTTTATAGGCTTTGGCACGCGCTTCGTTTTCCACAATCGACGCCCACGCATCGGTCGGCGACATGGTTTTGCGCGCTTCGCGCCACATTTCGGCCAACACGCCGCGCATCATCGGGTATTTCACGCGCTGGGCGGAATACACATACCAACTATACGAAGCCCCGCGCGGACAGCCGCGCGGCTCGTGGTTGGGCAAATCGGGGCGGGTACGCGGATAGTCGGTCTGCTGGGTTTCCCAGGTAATCAGGCCGTTTTTCACATACACTTTCCAGCTGCACGAACCGGTACAGTTCACCCCGTGGGTGGAACGCACCACTTTATCGTGTTGCCAGCGGCTGCGGTAGGCGTTTTCCCATTGGCGGTCTTCCGTGGTCAATACGCCGTGCCCGTTGGCAAACGGCTCGTGTTGCTTGCTGAAAAATTTCAGGCGGTCTAAAAAGTGGCTCATGGTCGTTCCTTATGCTTATCGTGCAAGGTGTCGTGAAATCAATAAATAAGGAATTTAGTGATTGCACCATAGGTAGATTTTTTAACACTTCCGACTATAAGCCAGCCCCCGCAAGAAAAACATGCGCCTAACGGCTTGAGCGCAGGCGCAAAATAATCAGGAAACATCAGCGTTGGAAGTAAACGGGCTAGTTCTTTGGGAGTAGCCGGGGCGAGTGGGTTTTCGTTAGATTTCTTTCAGACAGGCATTTCGGGCAAAATGCCTGTCTGAAAGAAATCCTACCCGGATTGTTCCTGAACAGGTAAGCTTACCCCCTACTGTTCAATTTGTTTTCGGAAATACCGCTATGCCGCACATCCCTTTTTTAAAACCCGCCGCCTTCACCGGCCTGCCCGAAGCGTTTTACCGCCATATCGCGCCCGATGCGCTGGGCAAGCCTTATTGGGTGGCGCGGAATCTGCCGCTGGGCGAACAACAGGGCTTGCTGCCAGACGATTGGGACGACGGCCTGCTGCATTATCTAGGCGGCAGCGCCAAGCAATACGATCCCGCGCCGTTTGCCACGGTGTACAGCGGCCACCAGTTTGGCGGCTATACCCCGCAATTGGGCGACGGCCGCGCGCTAATGCTGGGTGAGCGGCAGGATAAACAAGGGGTAAGCTGGGAATGGCAACTCAAAGGGGCGGGCAAAACGCCGTTTTCGCGCTTTGCCGACGGCCGGGCGGTGCTGCGTTCCAGCATTCGTGAATATTTGTGTTCCGAAGCGATGTACGGCTTGGGCATTCCGACCACCCGCGCGCTGGCGATTGTCGGCAGCAACGATGCGGTGTACCGCGAGCAGCAGGAAACCGCTGCGGTGGTTACCCGTATCGCGCCGAGCTTTATCCGCTTCGGCCATTTTGAATATTTTTATCACACCGGCCAGCATCAATATTTGGCGCCGTTGGCCGATTTTTTGATTGAACGCCATTATCCCGAATGTAAAAGCGCCGAGCAGCCGTATCTGGCCTTGTTTGAAGCCATTTGCGAGCGCAGCGTGCGCTTGGTGGCCGACTGGCAGGCGGTGGGCTTTACCCACGGCGTGTTGAATACCGACAATATGTCGGTGCTGGGGCTAACCATCGATTACGGCCCGTTCGGTTTTATGGATACTTTCGACCGCCGCCATGTGCCCAACCATTCCGATACCGGCGGCCGTTATGCTTATAACGAGCAGCCTTATATCGTGCAATGGAATCTCTCGCGCATCGGCTCGGCCTTGCTGCCCTTGTGCGAAAAAGACGGCTTGGTGGCGGCGCTCGACCGTTTCCCTGAGCAATATCAACAGGCCTATCTGAACAAGATGCGCGCCAAGCTGGGTTTGTTGCAAGAAAAAGCGGGCGACGGCGAACTGGTTGCCGATTTGCTGGAATTACTGCAAGGCCGGGCGGATTTCACGCTGTTTTTCCGCCACCTTTCGGCCGTGAGCAATCCGCATGAAGAGCCGTTACCGCCGCAACTGGCCGCTTTGTTTGCCGAAGACGGGCTAGTGGCCTTGCAATTGTGGATAGGCCGCTACCGCCAGCGGCTGCGCGCGGAAAACAGCGAACACGAAGCGCGGCGGGTGCGGATGAATGCGGTAAACCCGCTTTATGTGCTGCGCAACTATCTGGCCGAGCAGGCGATTCGTTTGGCGCAGGCGGGTGATTACCGCGAAATCGAGCGGCTGCGGGCATGCCTGTCTGAACCGTTTACCGAGTCCGCACGCTTTGCCGATTTCGCCGAACCGCCGCCGGAATGGGCCAGCGAAATCTGCGTGAGTTGCTCGAGCTGAACGGCGGCGGATTAATGATATAGGTCAAGATAAAAAACGCTTAACGGCATGACAATGCTGCTTAAAAATTGTACAATGCGGCTTAACAATATCACCCAAACACACACACCACTTCTATGATGCACATCGGCGAATACCGCATTGATACCCCTGTTGCGCTCGCGCCGATGGCCGGTATTACCGACAAACCGTTTCGTCGTTTGGCGCGGGCATACGGTGCCGGTTATGCCGTCAGCGAAATGATTTCCGACGATCCGTCGTTGCGGCACACCCGCAAAACCCTGCGCCGCAGCGACCACAGCGGCGAAACCGGCCCGATAGCGGTGCAGATTGCCGGCAGCGATCCCGAACAGCTGGCCGAAGCCGCCCGCTACAACGTGGCCGCCGGTGCCCAGATTATCGACATCAATATGGGCTGTCCGGCCAAAAAAGTCTGCAACGTATTGGCCGGTAGCGCCTTGTTGCAAAACGAAGATTTGGTTGGCCGCATCCTGCGCGCGGTGGTGCAGGCGGTGGAGGTGCCCGTTACCCTGAAAACCCGTTTGGGCTGGGATGACGAACACAAAAATATCCTCACCGTCGCCAAAATGGCCGAACAGGCCGGCATTGCCGCGCTGGCAGTTCACGGTCGCACCCGCACCCAAATGTATAAAGGCGAAGCGGCTTACGAATTGATTGCCGAAGTCAAACAACAAATTAAGCTGCCGTTGTGGGTAAACGGCGATTTAAGCAGCCCGCAGAAAGCCGCCGACATCCTGCGTCAAACCGGCGCCGAC
>CALFOA010000482.1 GCA_937919795.1 uncultured Neisseria sp. | reverse complement strand
CTCTTTCCCTACACGACGCTCTTCCGATCTCCTTGCTTGGCGTGTTGGTTGAACTCGGCGACGGTCTGCATCAAGCCGACCGGATCGATGCCGCAGCGTTCGGCCAGTTGGTCTAAGGTGTCGGCTTCGATGATGCACTTCAGATAACGGGTATACAGCGCCAGCGGAATCGGGCGCGGTTTGGCGAAGCCGAACATATAGCTGCGTACTGCGCGGCGGTCGCCGATCAGCCACGATTCCACCGCTTCACCAGCGGGCACGGCCTGCAACATGCCGCTGACGTAGTCGTAATAGCCGTTGGCCTCGTTCACAAAGCGGCGGCCGTTTTTCAAGACGCCGATGATGCCGGGCTTGGCGCGGTCGGCAATGTGCGGGAACACGCCTTCGCTGCCGTCTTTAAAATGCACCAGCGACACGGGGCACCAAGCGGCGGGAGAGCGGCCGCGGGCATCCAGATAACCGCCGGCTTGTTCGGCCAGCGTTAAACCCGAGCCGTCGGCTTCCGGCACCGCCAGCGTCCAATGTTGTTGGCCGGTGGGGTTACGCGGGAAGTTTTTACGCCGCTCGATACTGGCGGGATAACCGCCGGTGGCCAGCACCACACCGCGCTCGGCATGAGCCAGTATTCGGCCTTTTGGCGTGTGCAGATAGGCGCCGCATACTTTGCCGTGTTCATCCTGTATCAGGCTGTCGACGGCGGTATTTACCCGAATCTCCACCCCTTTTTCATCCGCCGCTTGCAGCAGTCTGGCCACCAACGCCAAGCCGTTGACCATTTGCATATTGCGGCGGTGAACGGCTTTGTCCCACAAGTGGATGGCAAAGCGTTTGGCGGCATAGGCCAAGCTGGCCGGCCGTTTCATCGCGTTGAGAAAATGGCCTAAATCGGGGCCGGCCATAATGCCCATGCCCCAGAACGAAGTCATGCGGTATTGGTCGGGCAGTATGGCGAGCAGGTGTTTGGGCAGTTTGGCGGCATAAAACGGGGTGGCGGCGACCGAACGGTGGCCGGTGCCGGCGCCGGGCAGTTTGCCGTAGATGTCGCAGATGGCTTTGCCGGGGGTGAACTGCAAGGGGGTGTAGCGCTGGAAAAAGCCGACCATGTGCGGCACCTGTTCTAAAAACATTTCGACCCGCTCGCTGTCGTAATCCTCGCCGGTCACCGCTTGCAGATAGGTGCGGTAGTCGTCGCGCGGTTCGATTACGCCGTCGGCTTTGGCCAACGGATTGCCGGGAGTCCACGCCCAGCCGCCGGAACGAGCGGTGGCACCGCCGCAATGCGCGGCGCGTTCGACCAGCAGCACTTTCAGGCCGTGATGGGCGGCGGTAACGGCTGCCGCCAGCCCGCCCGCGCCGCTGCCGGCAATGATGACGTCGTATTGCAGGGTTTCGATGGGGGCGGTGGGATTGGTTGTGGTGTTCATGTGGTTTTTATCCGTTTTTTTTTTGGCTTTGCAGAAACTCGCTTTGCTCGTTTTAGCTTCGCAGAAACTCACGTCGTTCGTTTTCAGACAGGCATTGCTGGGAGCGCGGGCGGCTCGCCCGCATTTGCCCTAAGGGCAAACACATCTAGTCAGACATAGATTTGATGCAAGCGTACCGCTTGCCTGCGGGCGAGCCGCCCGCGCTCCCGGGTGTGTGCTGGATCAAAACAGCATTATTCAGACAGGCTTTAGCTGCCCCGCCGCAAATTTAGCAATCCGCCAGCCAAACACCATGCCGGGGCCGATGGTGGTGCCGGGGCCGGGGTAAGTGCCTTTGAAAATCGAAGCCAAATCGTTGCCGCAGGCAAACAGGCCGTCTATCGGTTCGCCGCGGGTGTTCAGCACTTGGCCGAAGGGGTTGCAGGCCAAGCCTAGGCTGGAAGCCAAGTCGGCGGGGCGCACCGGCAGTGCGTAATAAGGGCCGGTGGGTGACAGCGGGCGCAGGCAGGGATTGGGCTGTACGGCGGCATCGCCGTTGAAACGGTTCATGGCGCTGCTGCCGCGGTGGAAGTCGCTGTCTTCGCCTTGGGCGGCCAATTGGTTGTAACGCGCCACGGTTTGTTGCAGGGCGTAGGCATCGATGCCGCATTGTTTGGCCAGCTCGGCCAAGTTGTCGGCACGTTTCAAATAGCCTGTTCGCAGGAAGTGCGCCAGTTTTTTACCGCCCGGCATGATGAAGCCCAAGCCGTAGCGGTGGATAAAGTCGTCATCGACAATCAAATAGGCGGTGGGCAGGCTGCCGTTTTCGCTGCGGGCAATTTGGGCGGAACTGAAATCGTGATAAGAGTTGCTCTCGTTGACAAAGCGCTTGCCGTCGCCCAGCACCGCCAATAAGCCCGGTTTGGCGCGGTCGAGAATGATGTGCGGCCACATCGCGCGGTAGCCGTCGGGCAGGGTTTGATAGGAAGTGGGGAACCACAAAGCCGGATGCTCGGTGTTGTCCAAGGCCGCGCCGATGCTGTGGGCGGCGCTAATGCCGTCGGCATTATGGCTTTCCGGCGCGTAGGAATCGGGGGTACCGGCCGGGAAATACTGTTGGCGCAAGGCCAGATTGTGGCCGACACCACCGGTGGCCAGCACCACGCCTTTGGTGGCACGAACGGCAACGGTTTTTCCCTCGCGCTCAATCATCGCGCCGACTACTTTGCCGTCTTCAACAATCAACGAGCGCAGCGGTGATTCAAACCATACCGGCACTTGGTGTTTCAGTAGGCTGTAATACAGGCGGCCGACCAAGGCGTTGCCCATCACCAGCCGCGTGCCGCGTTTGAAGCGCAGACGGCTTTTAAAATAGGGCAGCACCACTTTTAAAGTGGTTTTCAGATTGGCGGTTGAACGCAGCGGATTGAGCAGGGCATCCAATTCATTGCGGTTGACCATCATACCGCCCAAGCCCATAAACTCGCGGCGCGGCGGGCGGACGCGGTCGAAGTCTGCACCCAATACCGAACCCTCGAACGGCAGCGGCGCCAGTGCCCGACCACCGAAAGCTTCGCCGGGCAGATTGCCGATGTAGTCGGGGTGGGCGGTGGCGGCGACAAATTTCACATCGGTATGCGCGTCCAACTCGGCAATCATCTGCGGCCCCGATTGCAGAAAAGCGGTGCGCATATCGTCGCCCGGCCGCCCTTGGCAAACGTGTTGCAGAAAGGTTTGCGCATCCTCCACGCGGTCGGGCACGCCGGCGGCATCGCTCAGATGGGTGCCCGGTACCCAAGTGGTACCGCCGGAAGTGGCGGTGATGCCGCCTACATAAGGCGCTTTTTCGCACAGACAGACATTCAAACCGGCGCGTTTGGCGGTTAAGGCGGCGGTCATGCCGGCGGCACCGCCACCGATCACCAATAAATCGACTTGATGGCTGTTCATTGCGATTCTCCCGAACGGCCTTGCAACAAAAAGTCCACCATCAAATCGCGTACGCAGGCAAACATATCGCCGCCACTGGATGTTTGGCAACCACAGGCTTGTGCATGGCGTATCCAAGCGGTTTGCGGCGGATGGGCGACCACGTCGCCGACGAACATCGCGGGCGTGAGTTTGCTGCCGTCAAACGGTAAGTCGTCATCCGGCTGCATGCCGAGCGGAGTGGCGTTGATCACCACATCAAAGCCGGAAGGATCGCTGCTGCCAGCATAAACCCGCGCCATATTCAGTTGGCTCAGCCGTTCAATCAGGTTGTCGCGGCGCTGTTGATCGCTTTCATGAATCGCCAGCTCGGCCACACCGGCTTCCAACAAAGCATGGGCAATGGCAGTACCTGCGCCGCCGGCACCGGCCAAAATCACTTTTTTACCGGCCAGTTGCGCGCCGTTGCGGGTAAGGGCTTCTACTTGCGCCAGCCCGTCGAACATATCGCCTACCCATAAATCGCCCTCGCGGCGCACGGTGTTGACGGTATTCAGAAAACGGGCGCGCTCGGATACTTGGTCGCACAAGGCGGTAAAGGCAATTTTGTGCGGCACAGTGACCATGATGCCGTCTACATTGCGCATACTTTTGAGCGCTTGGAAAAATTCGGCCAATTGATCGGTGCCGACATGGGCGGGAATGCAAACCGCATTGAGGCCGCGCTGCTGAAAAGCGGTGGTGACGCCGGTGGGCGATTTCACTTGGGCAATCGGGTCGCCCACTACATAATAAATTCGGGTTTCGCCGTCTAAACGGATATCCATATCTCCATACTCCTTAATATATGTTGTTTTACCGGCAAATGCCTGTCTGAAAACACAAAACCGGTTTTGATTTTTTATGTAGCGTAAAAGAAAGCCGGTAAAACAACCATAGCGCAATCAAGAGAATTGTCCGATAATCAGCATCGTTGGCCGATAATCGGCCAGATTGAATAAAGGGAGAGGTAACAGATGGCAGACGATTTATTCCCACCGCCAAGCGCGGAAGAGAGCCAAATGGTGCATCCGAATAACGGGCGTAGTCTCAAGCAGGAAGACTACATCGCGGGCTTGGCCAAAGGGTTGGCGATTTTGGATTGTTTCGATAGCGGCCAGGTGCGGCTGTCGGTAACCAAAGCGGCCGAGCGCACCGGGCTTACCCGTGCGGCGGCGCGCCGCCATTTGCGCACGCTGTTCTATCTCGGCTATCTGGATGGCGACGGCCAGCAGTTTTGGCTCAGCCCGAAAATCTTGAAACCCGCCGGCATTTATCTCAATTCCGCCGCCTTGCCGCGTGCGGCGCGGGCGGTGTTGCGCAGTTTGCCCAAACAAACCGGTTGTTATCATTCGGTGGTGGTGCTGTCCGGCGGCGAAGCGGTTACGGTGGCCAGTTGTTACCCGCCGCATTTGGAACAGGCGCAGGTATTGCCTTACGGTATTTATTCCGGCAACCGCATTCCGGCGCACACCGGCGCCAACGGCAAGGTGTTGCTGGCGGCTTTGAATCCTGTGCAGTTGGAACAATGGCTGGCGGCCTATCCTTTGATGCGCTTCACCACCCAAACCCTTACCGATCGTTCGCTGTTGCAACAGCAATTGGCCGAGGTGCGGCAACAGGGTTGGGCGGAAGCCTTGGGTGAATACGAACCAGGTTTCGGCGGCTTGGCGGTGCCGGTGATTGATGCGCAGGGCGAGGTGGTGGCCGCACTTAACGCGGTGGAGACCAACGACCATATCGCCGATGTTGCGTGGCGCAACCGTTGCTTGCC
>CALFOA010000481.1 GCA_937919795.1 uncultured Neisseria sp. | reverse complement strand
GAACTGCAAACAGAACATTCCACACAAGCTTCTACAGAAGAATCTACTGAGGCATCCACTGAGGCTTCTACTGAAGAAAGCACTGAGGCTTCAACCGAAGAATCCACTGCTGTTCCTGTCGTTTCCAAAGAACTTGCTGTAGGTGACATTTGGTATGTAAATACCGATTCCCTTAATATCCGCGATTACCCTTCTACTGAAGGCAATAAAATTGGGGAGCTTTATCGCGGTGAGGAAGTTCGAATCCTTGCTCTTGCAGAAAATGGATGGGTTCAGATTCACAGTGCAACAATGGACGGCTATGTAAAAGCAGATTTTCTTGTATCTTCTCCAGATCAGGTAGATGGTGCAGCGGCAGATGCCGCTGCATCTGCTGCGCCAGCCTCAAACGAAACATCAAATGCAAACACATCTTCTTCAAACGGATAAAACGGCGTAAGGTCGAAGCCGCCGCCAAACCACCACACCGGCGCTTTGCCTTCGGGATAAGCAATGAAAAAACGCACATTGGCATGGCTGGTCGGCACATACGGGTTTTTCGGGTGAATCACCAGCGATACACCCATCGCTTCAAACGGCGCACCGGCCAATTCCGGGCGGTGTGCGGTGGCCGAAGCAGGCATGGCACTGCCTTTTACATGGGAAAAATTCACCCCCGCCTGCTCGAATACCGCGCCGTTTTTCAACACGCGACTCTGGCCGGTACCCAACTTGCTCTGCCATTCATCCGGCTCGAAACGGGCGCTGCCGTCTTCCGCTTCCAACGCCGCGCAGATTTGGTTTTGCAGATTTTTCAAAACACTTAACACTTGTTCCGTATGCATAATGTTCCTTATTTATTTTTCAGACAGGCATTTTTATGCAACTAATGCCGCGCCCGATAAGCCGATAAACAAACCGGCAATTACCGCGCTCATCAAATTAGATAAGGAGCCGGCCAACACCGCCTTGAGGCCTAAACGGGCAACGTCTTGCCGGCGGTTGGGAGCCATAATGCTCAGGCCGCCCACCAAGATAGCAATAGAACCCAGATTGGCAAAACCGCACAAAGCAAACGAAATAATCGCTTTTGTACTATCACTCAGTTTAACTGCCGACTCCGGTTGCAAATATTTCACAAACTCCGAATAAGCCACAAATTCATTGATGATTACTTTCTGCCCCAATAGCGAACCGGCAATATTCGCCTCGCTCCACGGCACACCGATTACCCAAGCCAAAGGCGACAGCAACCAGCCCATAATCGATTGCAGGGTCAAACCGGTATAACCGAACCAGCCTGCTACCCCGCCGATGATGCCGTTCATCATCGCAATCAAGGCCACAAAAGCCAGCAGCGAGGCGCCAACCGCCATCGCAATCTGCGCACCAGTTACCGCGCCGCCGGCCGCCGCATCGATCACATTAGCCGGTTTTTCTTCATCTGCTGCATCTTCATCTAGCACTTCGGTGCGGATGGTTTCGGTTTCCGGTACCAATAATTTGGCAAACAACAAACCGCCCGGCGCCGCCATAAACGAAGCAGCAATCAAATACGGCAACGGCACACCCATTTGCGCGTAACCGCCCAATACCGTGCCCGCCACCGAAGCCAGGCCGCCGCTCATCACGGCGAACAGTTCGGATTTGGTCATGTTTTTAATAAAGGGGCGCACCACCAACGGCGCTTCGGTTTGGCCGACAAAAATATTGGCCGCCGCCGACATCGATTCCGCTTTGGAAGTGCCCAACACTTTGTGCAGAAAACCGCCGATCAATTTAATCAAAATCTGCATGATGCCGAGGTAATACAACACCGCCACCAAAGAGGCGAAAAATACAATCATCGGCAACACGCGAAAGGCGAAAATAAAGCCGCCGCCGCCGAATACTTCAAACATTTTGTCCGACACCAAGCCGCCGAACAAGAAGCCGACGCCTTCGCTGCCATAGGAAATCACTTTGGCCACGCCGTCTGACACCGCCATCAAAACCTTGCGCCCTTGCGGCACATACAGCACCAACGCACCGAGCGCCACTTGGATTAAAAACGCCCCCGCCACCGTGCGCAAATTAATCGCGCGGCGGTTGGACGAGCACAGCACGGCGATGGCAATCAGCACCGCCATCCCGAGTAAACTGTTCAATATCATCATGTTACTACTCTGCTTTCCGAAAAAAGATTGGCTTGGCAGAAATCTGCTCGGCCTGTTTCAGACAGACATTATAAAGGAAACTGGGGAATCATTAGCATAATTTAACAAAGCAGCTCATTCGACAGATTGGCAGCATGATAGCAATCCCGTAAGATAAAGCCTGTCTGAAAATATCTAGCGAGCCCAAATATGTCTGCCTACTCTTTTACTCTCCCCTCCAGCTCCGGCGAAGATTTTGTTTCCGAACAGCACCTGCCCCTGATTATTTATTTCTACCCGAAAGACAGTACCCCCGGCTGCACCACCGAAGGCTTGGATTTCAACGCCCGTTTAGAGCAATTCAAAGCACTGGGCTATACCGTGGTCGGCATCTCGCGCGACGGCGTGAAGTCGCACCAGAATTTCTGCGCCAAACAAGGTTTTCAGTTTGAATTATTGAGCGACAAAGACGAAACCGTGTGCAAAATGTTTGATGTGATCAAGCTGAAAAAATTGTACGGCAAAGAATCGCTGGGCATCGAACGCAGCACTTTTGTGTTGAATAAACAAGGTGAAATCGCGCACGAATGGCGCAAGGTAAAAGTGGCCGGCCATGCGCAGGAAGTGTTGGATACGGTTAGTGCTTAAAACGACAATGCCTGTCTGAAAAGTTTATACCTTTCAGACAGGCATTATTTAAATAAATAGATTACATCATGCAAACCCCTCAACCCGTTACCCTCTCGCTCAATGGCATCCGCCTCGAGCCCTTAGGCCTGCAACACGAAGCCGGTTTGCGCCAAGCCGCGGCCGACGGCGAATTGTGGAAACTGGCGGTCACTTCCGTGCCCGAACCGCATGAAACCGCAGACTATATCCGACTGGCTTTGAACACGAGCAACCGCCTAGCCTTTGCCGTCATCGACGAAACCAACGGCGAAGTGATCGGCAGCACCAGTTACCACGACATCCTCGTCAACGTCGGCCGCCTGGAAATCGGCTACACTTGGTACGCACAAAGCCGCTGGCGCAGTGCGGTGAACACCACCTGCAAATACCTGCTGCTCTGCCACGCCTTCGACACCCTTGGCGCCGAAACCGTCGGCTGGCGCACCGATAACCTCAACTTCCGCTCACAGCAAGCGATTGAGCGGCTCGGCGCGAAAAAAGACGGTGTGATTCGTGGCCAACAAATGCGCCGCGACGGCACGGTACGCGATACCGTAATGTACAGCTTAATACGCGCCGAATGGCCGCCAGTGAAAGCCGCGCTTGCCGCACGATTAGGATTAGCTGCGTAATCATCTGGGAGCGCGGGCGGCTCGCCCGCAAGCAAGCGGCTACGCTTGCCTCAAACGGCT
>CALFOA010000480.1 GCA_937919795.1 uncultured Neisseria sp. | reverse complement strand
TCAAAAACCGTTTGAAATGATTTAAATGAGCGTCCAAGATTTGGGGGGCAGTTCAAAGTTTTCAGACAGGCATTTTGCTGTATCGCCGTTGTACGGCTGATTATTCGTCTTTGCTGTAAATCAGCACCGTATAAGGGGCAATGGTGATTTCGGCACATGCGACCAAGCCGTCTCTTTCTTCTTGGCGGGCATCCAAATCGCCGCTGGCGGTGTTGGCAAAATCATCGCTGTAAATGCTGGCATCGGAATTGAAACGCAGTTTCCAGCTACCACTCTCCGGCATACCGATCGAATAGTTTTCTTTCGTTTCATGGCCGCAGTTGGCGATGATCATCACATCGTCGCCGATGCCGTGTTCGCTCCAGCGCTGGAAGGCCACGATGTTTTCCGCTTCATTCACATGGGTGATCTGCACATGCTGGCCGGTTAAGCCTTTGCTGTAGCCCTGTTTGTTCAAGCGCAAGCGGATGAGATCGCGGTAGAGTCTGGCCACACCGTGGAAGTCTTCGTTCATGTCCCAATCCAGCGGCACGTCGTCGCGGAACCATTCGCCCTGCAAAAATTCCTGCCCTTGGAAAATCATCGGGATGCCGGGGGAGGTAAACAGTAAACCAGCGGCCAGCGTGGAGCGTTTCTGTGCGTGCCAGCCGGTGGGGTCGTCGTTGTTGATTTCCTGCGGCACGCGCGCTTTGCCGTTAGCCACTTCATCGTGCGATTCGCTGTAAATCACCCGGTTGCAGGCATCGGATTCATAGCGGAAGGTAATGGCTTTGCATACCGCTTCCATCGAGCGGTGTGCATCATCGGAAACGGTAACCATCTCGCGGATCGGGTGCACAAACTGAGCATCCCACTGCGAATGGAAGCCCGCGCCGCCGTTCTCAATACCGGCGGTAATGGCCGGATTACTGTGCAAATCTTCGGCAATCAGAATGCGGCCGGGAAATTGCTCGCGTATGGTTTGATTGGCATATTGCATGGTTTGCCAGCCTTCCGGTATCGCTTCGCCGCCGTCGCCGTGTACACTGTGGATATGCAACGTCATGTCGTAGCGCAGGCCGTCGACATGATAATCGGCTATCCACATCAAGGCGTTATCGCGGATAAACTGGCGAACTTCGCCGCGGCCATAGTTCGGGCGGGTATCGCCCCACGGGGTTTGCGAACGGTGGTCGTTGTAGAAATAAATACCGCCTTTATCGTTTTCCTGCCAGCCGTCGAACTGCCATAAATCGAGATCGCTGGGGCCGAAATGGTTGTACACCACATCCAGAATCACCGCGATGCCGCGCTGATGCGCCTCGCGCACAAAGCGTTTGAAGCCGTCGGGGCCGCCATACGCGCTTTCCACCGCAAAAATATGCGCGGGGTTGTAGCCCCATGAAAAATCACCGGCAAATTCGGCAATCGGCATGATTTGAATGGCATTGATACCGAGTTTCACCAAATGATCCAGCCGCTTTAACGCCAGCTCAAAATCGCCCGGCTTGCCTTCTTCATCGGTAAAAAACGAGCCGATGTGCATTTCATAAATCACCAGCTCATGATGCGAGGCAATCGTAAAATCATCGCCTTGCCAATCGAAGGCAGCATGATCGTAAATCACGCCTTTGCCTACCGAATTGGTAACCTGCATGGCATAAGGGTCAATCCGTTCCAGCTCCTGCTTGCCGTTCAACAGAATATATTGGTATTCATCGCCGGTTTTCGCTTCCGGCACTTCGGCATACCAGTAACCGTTCTCTTCGCTGGTTAAGGCATGTTTTTTCGACCATTGGTTAAAATCGCCGCTTACCCAAACTTGTTCGGCATTCGGCGCCCACACGCGAAAAGCGGTGCCGCCGTTGTAAGGTATCGCGCCCATTCCGGTTTTGTGTTCTGTTGGTTTTGTTACAGAAGTCATACTCTCTCCGAATCGGCTTTTATTGCCGATTAAATTTTTTAATAAAGGACTTATTAAGCCTGAACCAGTATAACGGCTATCAGTACATGAAGATATAGATTGATTTAAAAAGAGAAATGCCTGTCTGAAACGATTTCAGACAGGCATTATCATTTATTTACGAACTATAATACTCATTTAGCATCATAAACTTCGCGAACCACTTCACCGATGGCGGCAATGCCTTTTTGCAATACTT
>CALFOA010000479.1 GCA_937919795.1 uncultured Neisseria sp. | reverse complement strand
TCTCCACCATAAAACTACCCGCTTGTTGCTCCTATTGTTAAAACACGATAAGCCCGTTCTACTGGCATGATGCCCGTTTCAATTACTATTGATTAACCGCTCTCAATACCGCTGCCACCGGTGCAAACGCCGCTCGATGTTCCGGTAATACACCATATTGCTGCAAAGCGGCTAGGTGTTCGGCGGTACCGTAGCCTTTATGCCGGTCAAAACCGTATTGCGGAAAACGCTCGGCCAGCGCATACATTTGCGCATCGCGCGCAGTTTTGGCCAGCACCGAAGCGGCAGAAATCTGAATCACGCTGCTGTCGCCTTTGATCACGGCTTCGGCGGGTATGAGTAAACCCGGCGGCACGCGGTTGCCGTCTATCAATACTTTATCGGGTGTATGGGGCAAACCTTCTATCGCCCGCTTCATCGCCAGCATAGTGGCATGCAAAATATTGAGTTCGGCGATTTCCGCCACATTCGCCTCAGCAACATGCCAAGCCAGCGCCTGCTCTTTAATGGCAATCGCCAAGCTGTCGCGCTTTTTTTCGCTCAGTTTTTTCGAGTCGGTTAAACCCGGCAAATCGTAATCCGCCGGCAGAATCACCGCAGCAGCGAACACACTGCCCACCAAAGGGCCGCGCCCGGCTTCATCGACACCGGCAATCAATAAAGCCATCTCTCAACGCCCTTCTTTCACTTCGGCCAACACCGCTTCGGCAGACAGCGCAGCGGTATTGCGCCGTAATTCTTGATGCAGCAAATTGAAATCGGCGTGTACCGAGGCCATGCGGTCGGGCGATTCATACCATTGCAATACGGCCTGCGCCACAAATTCGGGCTTGGCCATATCCTGCATCAATTCGGGCACCACTTCTTTGTTCAACAAAATATTGGGCAGCCCCACATGCGGTACTTTGATTTGGGGGCGCACATAAGCATAGGTGAGCGGTGAAATTTTATAGCTGATTACCATCGGCCGTTTGCACAAGGCGACTTCTAAGGTTGCGGTACCACTGGTGACCATCACCACATCCGCTGCGACAGCCGCTTTAGCCGCCTGGCCTTCAGTTACCACAATCGGCAGCGACTGAAACACCGGCTTGGCCAAATAATGCTGTAAACGGGCGCGTGAAGCGGCGGTGGCGGCGGGCAGCACAAAACGCGCGTTCGGATAACGCATCTGCAACAACTTGGCTGCCTCCAGAAATACCGGTGCCATATAATCGATTTCGCTCACCCGACTACCGGGCATCAGCGCAAACACCGGTATTCCTTGTGCTAAACCCAACTCATCACGCGCGGCAACCTGATCCACTTCCATCGGCATGGTTTCCGCCATCGGATGGCCAACAAACTCGGCCTGCCCGCCCGCATCGCGGTACAGCTGTGGTTCCATCGGAAACAGACACAATACTTTATTGGTTTGGTGCACGATTTTGTTCACCCGCCCGCGCCGCCACGCCCACACCGAGGGGCTGACATAATGCACGGTCGGAATGCCGGCTTGCTTCAGCTTCGCTTCTACGCCTAAATTGAAATCGGGCGCATCGATGCCGACAAATACATCCGGCTGCCAATCCAACATATCGCGAATCAAACCCTGGCGGATTTTGAGGATTTCCGGCAACCGCCGGATCACTTCGGCAAAACCGCGCACCGCCAGTTTTTCCTGCTCATACAAGCTTTTAAAACCCAACGCCAACATACGGGGGCCACCGATGCCGACAAACTGAACATCCGGTCGACGTGCCTTTAAGGCTTTCATCAAGTGAGCACCCAGCAAATCACCGGAGGCTTCGCCGGCGCACATGGCGATGGTTAGGAGGCGATTGCGGCTGTTGGAATCAGTCATAAATAAAGTACCTGCGTTAAGAATAGTGCTATTTTACCGAAAGCACGGCGGTTTGGGCAGCTACTACGCCAACGGCATGATGTAACAACGGTCGGCGTATTGTTGAGTGTTGGAAAAGTAAAATGCCTGTCTGAAAAATCAATTAAATGTTTTCAGATAGGCATTCAATAACGACACACTTGATTAATGATTA
>CALFOA010000478.1 GCA_937919795.1 uncultured Neisseria sp. | reverse complement strand
GCTCTTCCGATCTGGTATCCATCATCAAAAAAAATTAGCTAATTATCAAAGCAACGGTTTAAATTTCCCAAGCTGTTGTTCAAACAGCAAATAGAGGATAAATAACTAAATATCATGCACTCAACGAAGTGCAGTAACGAAAATCGCACGGGCGCTATTTGGAGAAACGGCGCCATCGGGCAGTTTTCGCATAATTAAGAAAAAACACTCAAATCAGGTAATGAATGTAGGTGTCGCAGTAGCCGGGCGACGCTCACGTTTACTCTTTATATCGAGATGATTTTTTTACCATTAGTACAAAGGAGATTCAAAAATGGGTAACCCTCATTCATCTTCCCCAACATCTTATGACGAGCAGCAGCTCGTGCAAAAGGTATTGAACAATCCGAAATTCCGGGCCATGGCCAGACAGAAATCGATACTCGGCTGGACGTTTTCCGCGATTATGTTTTCTGTTTACGCCGCCTTTATTCTCGTAATCGGTACCAATCCGCATTTGTTTGCCACCAAAGTGAGCCCCGACGGCGTGACCACTTGGGGGATTTACATCGGTATCTTTGTGATCGTTTTTTCTTTTGTGATCACCGGTATTTATGTATTTATCGCCAACGGTAAATTCGAACAAATGACTCAAGAAGTGGTTCGCGAAGTTTTCGGAGAATAAAAATGCGTAATAAATTCATTTTAAGCGCTGCGCTCGGCTTATTGTCGGCGCAGATTTGGGCGGCGGACGCCATTACCGGTGAAGTACAGAAACAGGCCACCAACTGGACGGCGATTGTGATGTTCCTGCTGTTTGTCGGCGCCACTCTGTTTATTACTAAATGGGCGGCCAAACAGAACAAATCCACCAAAGATTTTTATACCGGCGGCGGCGGGATTTCCGGTACGCGCAACGGTTTGGCGATTGCCGGCGATTATATGTCTGCCGCCGCATTCTTGGGCGTATCCGCCATTGTATTTGCCCGCGGTTACGACGGTTTGATTTATTCGGTGGGCTTTTTGGTGGGTTGGCCGATTGTGTTGTTTCTGATTGCCGATCGCTTGCGTAATCTGGGTAAGTTTACCTTCTCGGATGTAGCGGCTTACCGCTTCAAGCAAGAGCCGGTGCGCGCGTTTGCGGCGACCAGTACGCTTCTGATTGTGATTCTGTATCTGATTGCTCAGGTAGTAGGCGCAGGCAAACTGATTCAACTGTTGTTCGGCCTAAACTATTTTTCCGCCGTGGTTTTGGTGGGCGTGTTGATGGTGGTGTATGTGTTGTTTGGCGGTATGCTGGCTACCACTTGGGTGCAGATGATTAAAGCGGTATTGCTGCTGGGTGGCGCCACGCTGATTTCTTTTTTGGTGTTGAAACATGCCAATTTCAGCTTGGAAAATATGTTCCAAGAAGCGACTTCCATCCATGAAAAAGGCGAGGCGATTATGGGCCCCGGCACGATGGTGAAAGACCCGATTGATGCGCTGTCGCTCGGTGTGGCGCTGATGTTTGGTACCGCCGGCCTGCCGCATATTCTGATGCGCTTCTTTACTGTACCCGATGCCCGCGAAGCGCGTAAATCGGTGGTGGTAGCGACTGGCTTGGTTGGCTATTTCTTCTTGCTCACCGGTATTATCGGCTTCGGCGCGATGATTTTCCTTACCAAAGACAACCCGCATTTCTTCACCCAAATGGTGAAAGAAGGCAAAACCGTTTACGAAATGGTGGGTGGCAACAATATGGCGGCGGTTCACTTGTCTTATGCGGTGGGCGGCGATTTGCTGATGGGCTTTATTTCTGCTGTGGCGTTTGCCACCATTCTGGCGGTGGTTGCCGGTTTAACGCTGGCGGGTGCTTCGGCAGTAAGCCATGATATTTATTCCAATATCTTGCTGAAAGGCCAAGCTTCACCGGAAAAAGAAATGCGTGTTTCCAAAATCGCAACCGTAACGTTGGGCGTGATGGCGATCGTATTGGGCTTGGTATTTGAAAACCAAAACGTAGCCTTTATGGTGGGCTTGGTGTTTGCCGTTGCCGCTTCGGCCAACTTCCCGGTGTTGATGCTGTCGATGTTTTGGAAAGGCCTCACC
>CALFOA010000477.1 GCA_937919795.1 uncultured Neisseria sp. | reverse complement strand
ATAATGGCCGATTAAATCCGCTCCCAAACCGGCAAAACCACCGCTGATGCCGGTGGTGGCCTGTACGGCGATGCCGACGGTGCGACCCGCCCAGCGTTTGAGCACATTGCCGCCGGCGGCTTTTTTGCCGTCTTCACGCAAAGCATGTGTCATTTCATGGCCGATCACGGCGGCGATTTCGTCATCGCTTAACTGCAATTGTTCCACCATGCCGGTGTTGACCGCCATTTTTCCGCCCGGCATTGCCCAAGCATTTGGCTCGTCAGATTTAATCACCGCCATCTGCCAATCAAACGGTACGCCGGTTTGGTTAGCCTGTTCGGCCACCGGTTTCATCCGCTCGAATACGGCATGGATACGGCGCGCGGTTTCTGATTCGGTATCGAGCCGATAGCGGCCGTCTACAATGCGGATGGTTTCGCGGTATTGTTTGGCGGCGGTTTGATTGAGCGCCGCCGTATCGTAACCGGCCATGGTGGCCACCGAGCTGCATCCGGCCAATAAGCCGATTGCAGTGATGAAGCCACCATATTTCAGCTTATTCACTTATTCTCCTAAACAAATGGCAGCATATGCCGACAATTGCAAGCTTTTCGCAGTTTTTTTTAGGCTAACACGCGCGGATTAAATACCTTACCCGCATCGGATAAAAGGTTGTTCAACAGCCTAGCGCGGCAGTTTACATCTGCACCGAACCGTTTACAGTCTGCACGATTTCTTCGGTGCCCGGTTCGTTGATATTCATTTCCGGCGCCGCCGCTTCATACTGCGTATCTGCCATGCGCGCCATCATCGGTGCGGCGGCAACGGCGGTTTTAGCGTAGCTTCGGAAATCGCTTTGTATATTGATGTTGACGATTTTATAACGACCGCCAAAGCCCAGCGCATCGCTCAATACCTGCGCGCGGGCGGTGAAGTTTTTCAAAGCTTGGCGGCTCAAATTATTTACGGTTTCACTGCGTTTCTCCGCTGAAACGCTGAAGTCCACATTTTCCAGCGCCGCTTCGTTTTGGCTGGCGGCAATCAGTTTGTTTAAGGCCTGAAAATCCTTGCTTTCCACTTGGATATAAGCAGTATCGGTATAGCCAACAATTTTTTGTTTGTTATAGCGCGGGTAAACCGAACGACCGACCAACTCGCTTTTCAGCGATTTATCAGTTTTGATACGGGCAGTCAAAGCGTTTAAGCGGTTGGTGACCGTGTTGCTCACGGTTTGGCGGTTGGTGCCATCTTCCTGAATGCGTAGGTTGGCGGTCATCAAATCTTTGTTGATGGTAGCGACGGCCGACTCGCTGAATGAAACGACGTTGTAATTCAAAGGCTCTGCCCAAACAGGTGCGGCGGCAAGCGATAAAGCCAAACATAAAGCAGCAGGTTTCAACATGATGATTTCCTTATCAAACAAGTTTATGCGGTTTCAGACAGGCTTATTGTAAGAGAGAAGTGAATGCCTGTCTGAAAAAATTTAGCGGTATTTTGATAAAACGGCTTGTCACGGGTAATCGTTAGCAGTATAACAAAGCCTGTTATTCTCACTTTAACCCACCACTCAATAAGGTTGCTACATCATGTTTTTTGACAAAATCGAAGCTGCTCCCGCCGATCCGATTTTAGGCTTGGGCGAAGCCTTTAAAGCCGAAACCCGTTCCAATAAAGTGAACCTGGGCATCGGCGTTTATAAAGATGCACAAGGCCAAACCCCGATTGTGAAAGCGGTAAAAGAAGCGGAAAAACGCCTGCTGGAAACTGAAAACACCAAAAACTATTTAACTATCGACGGCGTAGCCGAATACAACGCGCAAACCCAAGTATTGCTGTTTGGTGCCGACAGCGAAATCATCGCATCCAAACGCGCCAAAACCGCGCAAAGCTTAGGCGGTACTGGCGCCCTGCGTATCGCAGCCGAATTTATCAAACGCCAAACCAACGCCAAAAATGTATGGATTTCCGCCCCCACTTGGCCGAACCACAACGCCATTTTCAATGCTGTGGGCATAAATATTCGCGATTACCGCTACTACGACAAAACCAGCCACGGCCTCAATTGGGACGGCTTGATTGCTGACTTGAGCCAAGCCGAAGCGGGCGACGTAGTGTTGCTGCACGGTTGCTGCCACAACCCCACCGGCATCGACCCCACGCCTGAGCAATGGGAAACCCTAGCCAAGATGTCGGCCGAAAAAGGCTGGCTGCCCTTGTTTGACTTCGCCTACCAAGGCTTTGCCAACGGCTTGGAAGAAGATGCCTACGGCCTGCGCGCGTTTACCAAACTGAATAAAGAATTGCTGGTAGCCAGCTCGTATTCAAAAAACTTCGGTATGTATAACGAACGCGTCGGCGCGTTTACCGTAGTTGCTGCCGATGAAGCCACCGCCAACCGCGCCTTCAGCCAAGTGAAATCGATTATCCGTGTGCTGTATTCCAACCCCGCTTCACACGGCGGCGCCACCATCGCGCTGGTGTTGAAAGATCCTGAGCTGAAAGCGCAATGGATTGCCGAACTCGACGAAATGCGCGCCCGCATCAAAGAAATGCGCCAGCAGTTTGTTGATTTGTTGAAAGAATGCGGCGCCGAACAGGATTTCAGCTTTATCGTCAACCAAAACGGCATGTTCTCTTTCTCAGGCTTAACGCCCGAGCAGGTAGACCGCCTGAAAGATGAGTTCGCCATTTACGCCGTGCGTTCAGGCCGCATTAACGTGGCCGGTATCACTGCCGACAATATTCGCTATCTGTGCGAAAGCATTGTGAAAGTATTGTAAGTACTAGGGCGAACTGACCACTCATATATCATCATCTTTTTCGCCCTAAAAACGCATCTGCTGCGTTAAAAATACTCGCAAGATGTTCAATCTTGCTGTGTTGGCTGGCTTTACTAGCGTAGCGTGTAAAGCCGCCCTCTTTGAGTAATTGCCTTGCATCTGCATTCTTAGGACAAAAAATCTGAATAATTCTGAATGGTCAGCTCGCCCTAGAAACCTTTGAAATGCAGAAACGTTTCAAAGGTTTTTATTTTTTCAGACAGGCATTCCGTGGCACATCGGAACTTTATACCGACTTCACGCCACTAATGCTCCGATAGAAGTCCATTTATCCAAAACCTGGAGTAATACAACATGAAATCATCTAAAGCCCTTATCCCCGCCACCCTGTTGCTGGCCTTGTTGACCGGTTGTTCCACCTTCGGTAAAAAAGCCGAAGCTGAAACCCAACAACCCGCCGCAGCTGAAGCACCGGCCGCTGCTCCTGCTTCCGCTCCGGCAGCAGCCGCACCCGCAGCACCGCAGCCTAAAACCCGTGCGGTAGATTCTATCGACGGCAAAAAAGAAGTGGCCTACAAATGCGGTGATAAAGGCCAAAACCCCTTAACCGTGATGTACGGCCTGCAAGGTAAGGACGTTGTAGTAGCACAAGTGAAATACCAAGACAAACTGTCTCCTAATCTCTTCTTGCTGGAAGAAGGTTCTGACGACCAAAACGTCTTCACCGCCAACGGCATCACTTGGGTAGCCGCTAAAGCCAATGCTGCCAATGTTGATAAAGTAGACGGCAATATGCTGACTCAAGAAGGTGTGACCACCGTAAACGGCGAACAGAAACAAGTTTCTCAAATCGTCACCAAATACTGCAAACTGGATAAAGCGGGTACTGCCAAACTGGCCAAAGCAGCCAAAAAATAAGTTGCAGACTACGCAAAAACGGCCGGATGATATTCCGGCCGTTTTTTATAGTTAAACACTCAATACAATAATGCCTGTCTGAAAAAATTTTCAGACAGGCATTATTCATTCCCTATTATTACTTACGAAACGCAAAATACACCGCGCCCATAATACACAAAAAGCTATACAGATAATTCAGCCGGAAACCTTCCTTCAAATAAAACACCGCAAACAGCACAAACACCGCCAGCGTAATCACCTCCTGCATGATTTTTAGCTGAAACGGCTTAATTCCCCATTGCGCGCCAAAATGATTGGCCGGCACCGCAAAACTGTATTCCAACAGCGCGATCCCCCAACTAATCAGCACAATCTGCCAAATCGCAAACGGCGGGCGGTCAGACTTAATATGCCAATACCAAGCAAAAGTCATCAACACATTTGAAATACACAACAACCCCACCACCACTAGCCAATGCATTTTATTTTCCGTTTTAAATAAACAAACCGCCGATAAGATACCCTTTTTTAGCGTACTTGAAAATATTTGATTGAGGGTCGCAACAAGCTATTACGGTAATAAAATGCCTGTCTGAAAGTGAATGTAGATTGGGTTAGGCGGCACGCCGTAACCCAACAAAACAACCGTTCCCCTAAATACGTTTCTTCACCCCAAACCATGTTGGGTGATGCCTACGGCTAACCCAACCTACACTAGTAGCCATATTTGAAATAACGATAGTCAATATAAAAATGCCTGTCTGAAAACCAGCTTGCGAGTTTCTGCGAAGCTAAAACAGTTTTTCAGACAGGCATAATGATTTGATGCGTAGTGTGTATAGCGCCAACCACGCACGAGATGGCAAAACCTCAAACAACACGTGCGTGCCTTAAGGCACAGCACCCTACTCGCGCAGGCTACCTTTGCTCGGTAGGTCGGATTCTCGAATCCGACACGCTTGTCTTACAGAAATTTCTGCCATACCCAGCAATATTCAGCCTATTGTCGGATACAAGTATCCGACCTACGCAGGCTGTTGGATTAATCTGTAACCCATTCCTTCCCCCCTGCCCCAGCGGGGGAAGGTTAGGATGGAGGTGTTTGCGTTTCAGACAGGCATTTTATCCGGCAGTCTAAATAATCAAATCCAACCACCTTCCCTAAAAAGACGATCCCGGCTCCAACAAAAACGCCGCCTCCTCCGCCGTACTCTCCCGCCCCAACACCTCATTGCGGTGCGGATAACGGCCGAAGCGATCGATAATCACCTTATGCTTCAACTCAAAATCCAACGCATACGGCGTGGTATAGCGCGCAAACAAGCGCTCCGCCGCCTCATGAATTTTACGGCTTTCACTGTGCATCAGCGGCATCAACATAAAATGACGCTCCGCGGGCAGCATCTCCGCAAAACCCGCTTGGCGCACCGCTTCCTGTGCCAACGCCACCGCCATATTGTCTTGTGCAAACGCCAAAGCACTGTCGCGCCACAAATTGCGCGAAAACTGGTCGAGCACAATAATCTCCGCCAAACGCCCGCGTAAAGTCTCACGCCACCCATCCAACTCCGAATAAACCGCCTGCTGCCACACACCATAAAACTGCTCACGGATACGCGCATCAAAACCGCTGTCCTTAGCAAACCAAAACGCCTGATTGCCTTCATCAAACCAAAAATCCAAAACCGCCTGCGGGTGGGACATCCTTATTTCTCCTTGATAGCGTGTATGCGGCGAAAGCGGAACCGTTGTTTCGGCAAGCTTTCATCGTTTAAAAAATCATTATATCTTGCATACCAAGCTGAGCATCGCAAGAATTCAATAATAATGCCTGTCTGAAAACGAGCTTGCGAGTTTTTGCAAAGCTAAAACAGTTTTTCAGACAGGCATAATGATTCAATGTGTAGCGTGTGTGGCGCCAGCCACGCACGAGATGGTAAACCTTCAAGCAACGCGTGCGTGCCTTAAGGCACAACACCCTACTCGCGCAGGCTACGCTTGCTGCTCAAATACTGTTTGATTAATCTGCAACCAATTCCTTCCCCTGCCCCAGTGGGGGAAAGTTAGGATGGGGGGTGTTTGAGTTTCAAACAGGCATAATGATTCGATGTGTAGCGTGTGTGGCCCCGCCACGCACGAGATGGCAAAACCTCAAACAACGCGTGCGTGCTTAAGGCACAGCACCCTACTCACGCAGGCTACGCTTGCTCGGTAGGTCGGATTCTCGAATCCGACAACGCTTGCCTTACAGAAATTTCGACCACACACAGCAATATTTGCCATATTGTCGGATACAAGTATCCGACCTACGCGGACTGAATATCACAAGAATCCAATAATGATGCCTGTCTGAAAACGAGCTTGCGAGTTTCTACGAAACTAAAACCGTTTTTCAGACAGGCATAAAGATTCGATGGGTAGCGTGTGTGGCATCCGCCACGCACGAGATGGCAAAACCTCAAACAACGCGTGCGTGCCTTAAGGCACAGCACCCTACTCGCGCAGGCTACGCTTGCTCCTCAAATACTGTTTGATTAATCTGCAACCAATTCCTTCCCCTGCCCCAGCGGGGGAAAGTTAGGATGGGGGTGTTTGAGTTTCAGACAGGCATAATCATTCGATGTGTAGCGTGTGTGGCCCCGCCACGCACGAGATGGTAAAACTTCAAGCAACGCGTGCGTGCCTTAAGGCACAGCACCCTACTCACGCGGGCTACGCTTGCTCGGTAGGTCGGATTCTCGAATCCGACAACGCTTGCCTTACAGAAATTTCGACCACACACAGCAATATTTGCCATATTGTCGGATACAAGTATCCGACCTACGCGGACTGAATATCACAAGAATCCAATAATGATGCCTGTCTGAAAACGAGCTTGCGAGTTTCTACGAAACTAAAACCGTTTTTCAGACAGGCATAAAGATTCGATGGGTAGCGTGTGTGGCATCCGCCACGCACGAGATGGCAAAACCTCAAACAACGCGTGCGTGCCTTAAGGCACAGCACCCTACTCGCGCAGGCTACGCTTGCTCCTCAAATACTGTTTGATTAATCTGCAACCAATTCCTTCCCCTGCCCCAGCGGGGGAAAGTTAGGATGGGGGTGTTTGAGTTTCAGACAGGCATAATCATTCGATGTGTAGCGTGTGTGGCCCCGCCACGCACGAGATGGTAAAACTTCAAGCAACGCGTGCGTGCCTTAAGGCACAGCACCCTACTCACGCGGGCTACGCTTGTATAAAGTAACAGCATGCCATAAATCAAGATTATAATTAACTAGAAAAATATTTCCAGCTTGGATTATTGCATTATAATAATGGCGGTTTTATTTCAATTACTTATAAGGGGTTGTCTAAATGAACTTAGAAATATTAAATCATAAGAATGATTTTTTAGTCATTGGATTAGTGGGAGCAGTAGGTTGCCGTTTAAAGTCTTTATCTAACATTCTAAAATCTTTACTTGATTCCGAATTTAAATATTCCGTAACAGAAATTCACGTATCAAAAGAGTTTTTACAAGTTCATTCATCTAAAGAATCCTATAACAATCAATTTGAACGTTACACAGATTTAATGGATGTTGGAAATAATCTAAGAAAAAAATATGATAATAAATATTTAGCTTTCAAAATTGCTAAATCAATATCTTCTCTGCGAAGATCCAATCCAGAAAACAGTAGAAAAGCATTTATAATCAACTCATTAAAACATGATGCTGAAATAAAAGCCTTAAGAGAAATATATGGTAAAAATTTTTATCAAATTTCTTTATATGAATCCCCAACTATTAGAAAAGATGTTTTAATAAATGATATAGGAATGACATTAGAACAAGCAGAAGATTTAATGGAGCGAGATGAAGGTGAACAAAATGATTACGGACAACATACCAGAGATGCTTTCCATTTAGCTGATTACTTCATAAAGTATGATAATAAGACTAATGAGCATATTAAAAATTCATGT
>CALFOA010000476.1 GCA_937919795.1 uncultured Neisseria sp. | reverse complement strand
GGCAAACCCCGCTTTCCCCTTGCCGCCCTCAAACCGGAGTTCCTTTATGCCCCGTTTTTTCCGCCGCCTCGCCCTGCTGCTCGCCCTGTGGCTGCCGTTGGCCGCACAAGCCGCGCCGCGGATTGCCACCAGCGATTGGTCGGTGGCCGAAACCCTCACCGCGATGCAACTGCCGCCCATCAGCGTCGGCGACAAACGCGCTTATCAATTTTGGGTAAAACAGCCCAGCCTGCCGGAGCGCACACGCGATGCCGGTTTGCGTTTCCAACCCAATCTGGAACGGCTCTACCAGCTCAAACCCGACCGCTTTATTCAGTCTTCCTGGTTTGCCCATTTAAAACCGCAGTTCGAGCAAATCGCGCCGGTGAGCGAATTGGATTTTGCCGACGATAAAGGCACTCGCTTTGAACTCACCGTGGCCGCCACCCGCACACTCGGCAAAATGGTCGGTGCCGAAGCAGCTGCCGAACAGCTGATTCGCAGCAGTCAACAACGCCTCAACCAAGCCCGCACCGTCGTCGCCCCCTATCGCAATCGGCCGCTGGCGGTGGTGCAGTTTGTCGACAGCCGCCATCT
The DNA here is from genome assembly GCA_937919795.1 of uncultured Neisseria sp. GTDB lineage: Bacteria > Pseudomonadota > Gammaproteobacteria > Burkholderiales > Neisseriaceae > Neisseria. The sequence goes on along the minus strand of CALFOA010000476.1, from coordinate 4,724 downwards.
GCGGATTTACGGCGAAAGCTCGCTCTATCATGCCGTGATGACACAACTCGGCTTGCAAAACGCCTGGCGCGGCGAATCGAATGCCTGGGGCTTTGCCAACATTCCGCTCACCCGCTTGGCGCAGCTGCCGCCGGATACGCTGCTGCTGATCGTGCCGCCGCATCCGCCCCTCGTGCAGCACGCTTTGCAGAAAAACGCCGTTTGGCAGAGGCTGCCGTTTGCCCAAAGCGCCAACCGCCGCGTGCTCGATCATTCTTGGAGCTACGGCGCGTTACCTTCGATGACCCATTTTGCCGATCAATTGGCCAGCCGCTTGCCGGATACACGGGAGCGGCCATGGTGAACCCTTCTTCCAAACTACTCAATTACGGTAATTGGCTGCTGCCGCTGGCCTGTTTGATCAGTTGCGGACTGATTATCCAGTTGCAATGGCCGCTGCCGCCTGCTGATTTTTTCAACGACCTCAACAGCCTGCCGATAGAAGCCTTATTGGTACGCGAAGCCGCTTTGCCGCGTATGCTGATGGCGCTGTTGGCAGGCGGTTCGTTGGCGCTGGCCAGTACCTTGCTGCAACAAGCGATGCGCAACCCCTTGGCCGCCGACAGCACGCTGGCAGTGAGCAGCGGCGCGCAAACGGCTTTGCTGCTGGCCACCTTGTTTGCCCCCACTTTATTGATACACGGCAGCGGCACACTGGCCTTGGCCGGTGCGTTATGTTCGCTGTTGGTGGTGTTGTGGCTTTCCGCCAAACGCAGCTGGCAGCCTTTAAGCGTGGTATTGATCGGCTTGGTGGTAAGCCTATATCTGGGCGCGGTGAACGGTATTTTGATGCTGTTTTACAGCGAAGAAGCCCGCGGCGTGATGCTGTGGGGCAGCGGCTCGCTGGTGCAAGACGGCTGGTACGACAGCTTTTCGCTCGCTTGGCGTATGCTGGCAGCGTTGATGGTATTACTGTTTATCCTCAAGCCCTTATCGATTATGGCTTTGGGAGACGAACAAGCCCAGTCTTTAGGCATACCGGTACGGCGCATCCGTTTGATTACGCTGGCAATAGCGGCGGTACTGGCCGCTAACGTCGTCGCCTTAGTCGGCATGATGGGCTTTGTCGGCTTGGCTGCCGCAGCGGCAGTACGCCAACTGGGTGTGAACAGCTTTGCGCGGCGCTGCCGTTTGTCTTGGCTGTGGGGCGCATCCATTTTATTGTTGAGCGATAACTTATTGGTATTGCTGCAACATTATGCCGGCATCGAACTGCCTACCGGTTCGGTCACCGCGCTGCTCGGCGCACCAATTTTACTGTGGCTGATGCTGCGCCACAGCCCGCCGCAAACGTTGGCACCGCCTGTCGCACCGGCACCTAGCTCAAGCGGCAGGCTGTTGCCGTGGCTGCCGCTGATTGCCGCGCTGATTGCCGTTTGCGCCCTGTTGATCAGCCACCACGAAGGCGGCTGGCAACTGAGCGGCGATGCTTATCTGCTAACGCTGCGCTATCCGCGTATTCTATTGGCCGCCTCCTGCGGCGCGGTGCTCGCCATCTGCGGCGTATTGCTGCAAAAGCTCACCCACAACCCGATGGCCAGTCCCGAATTACTCGGCATCAGCTCGGCCGCCGGTTTGGGCGCGATGGCTTCGGTGATGATTTGGCGCGCGACTTCCGGCAGCCCAATTTTCTGGCTGGCCGGTTTGAGCGCCGCGCTGGCGGCACTCGGCCTGATGATGTGGTTGAACCGCAAAAACGGTTTGCAACCGGAAAAAATCCTGCTCACCGGTATGGCGCTGGCTGCTTTGAACGATGCGGCGATACGGGTGTGGTCGGCCAGCGGCGACTACCGCATCCAGCAATTACTGGTGTGGCTCTCCGGCTCCACTTACCACGCCGAGCCGCTGTTATCGATGTGGGTGGCCGCCGCTGCATTGCTGCTGTTTGTCCTGGTACGCCCGCTGGCGCCTTGGCTGACCTTGATGGGCTTGGGCGCCACCACCGCACAAGCCGCAGGGCTGAATGTTTTATGGGCGCGCCGCTGCTTAATCATCCTCAGCGCCGTGATGACCGCTTTCTCCACCCTGCTGATTGGCCCCTTAAGCTTTATCGGCCTGCTCGCGCCACACCTTGCCCACGCCATCGGTGCCCGCAGCGCCGCCGGCCAACTCAGTGCCGCCGCGCTGATCGGCGCTTCGGTGATGATGGCCGCCGATTGGCTGGGCAGAATCTGGCTGTTCCCTTACGAAATCCCGGCCGGTTTAATGGCCAGCCTGCTCGGCGGCCTATATTTCCTTTGGTTGATGCGTAAAAGCTAAAAAATAAAGAATGCCTGTCTGAAAAAATTCTTTCAGACAGGCATTCTTTCAATACAGCTCTATCAGCGTATCACACCGCCGCATCAGCCGTTTCTTCAAACGAAGCTCGTTTAAACTGCAACACCGCTTCCTGCTTCTCTTTATCCCAATCAATCGCCACAAAACCGCCGTCGGCCAGCTTGCCGAACAGCAATTCATCGGCCAGCGCCTTGCGGATTTTCTCTTGAATCAGGCGCGCCATCGGGCGGGCGCCCATTTGCGGATCGAAACCTTTTTCCGCGAGGTATTGGCGCAAAGCGGGAGTAAATTCCACTTCCACTTTTTTCTCAAACAACTGCTGTTCCAATTGCAGCAGAAATTTGTCCACCACCTTGCTGATCACCACTTCGTTCAACGGTGCAAACGGGATAATCGCATCCAAGCGGTTGCGGAATTCGGGGGTAAACTGCTTGTTAATCGCTTGCATTTCATCGCCGCGCTCGCGCTTACCGGCAAAACCAATGGTGGGCTTGCTCAGGCTCTCGGCGCCGGCATTGGTAGTCATGATGATGATTACATTGCGGAAATCGGCGCTCTTTCCGTTATTATCGGTGAGCTTGCCGTAGTCCATCACTTGCAGCAACACATTGAAAATATCGGGATGGGCTTTTTCGATTTCATCGAGCAGCAACACGCAATACGGCTGTTTGTTCACCGCTTCAGTGAGCAAACCGCCCTGCTCGAAGCCGACATAGCCCGGCGGCGCACCAATCAGGCGCGATACGGCGTGGCGTTCCATATATTCCGACATATCAAAGCGTTGCAACGGCACACCGAGTGAAAACGCCAGTTGTTTCGCCACTTCTGTTTTGCCCACGCCGGTGGGGCCTGAAAACAGGAAACTGCCGATGGGTTTATCGGGCTGGCCCAAACCGGAACGCGACATTTTCACCGCCGCCACCAAGGCTTCAATCGCCGCATCTTGTCCGTACACCATGTTTTTCAGATCGCGGCCGAGGTATTGCAACACTTGTTTGTCATCATGCGACACGGTTTTTTCGGGAATACGTGCCACTTTGGCAATCACCGCTTCAATCTGCGCCTTGCCGATCACTTTTTTCTGTTTGGATTTCGGCAGAATACGCTGCGCTGCGCCCGCTTCGTCCATCACATCAATCGCCTTATCCGGCAGGAAACGTTCGTTGATGTAGCGTGCCGACAATTCGGCCGCCGCTTCCAATGCGGCTTTGGTATAACGCACTTGGTGAAAGTCTTCAAACATCGGCTTCAAGCCGTGCAGAATCCGTACGGTTTCCGGCACACTCGGCTCCACCACATCGATTTTCTGAAAACGGCGGCTCAGCGCGTGGTCTTTATCGAAAATGGTGCGGTATTCGTCGTAAGTGGTCGCGCCAATGCAGCGCAACTGGCCTTTCGCCAACGCCGGTTTCAGCAGATTGGAAGCATCCATGGTGCCGCCGGAAACGCTGCCCGCGCCGATGATGGTGTGGATTTCGTCAACAAACAATACCGCATTCGGAATCTGCGTAAGCTGTTTCAACACCGCTTTTACCCGCGCCTCAAAATCGCCGCGGTATTTGGTACCCGCCAACAGCGCGCCCATATCGAGCGAAAACACCGTAGCGCCTTTTAAAGTATCCGGCACCTGGCCGTACACAATCTGATGCGCCAAACCTTCGGCCAGCGCAGTTTTGCCCACACCGGCTTCGCCCACCAGCAAAGGATTGTTTTTACGGCGGCGACACAACACCTGCACCAAGCGCTCCATTTCATGCTGTCGCCCGATTAAGGGATCGATGCGACCGGCTACCACTTCGGCATTCAGGTTCACCGTATAGTTAGACAGTGCATCCTGCCCCTGCTCGCTGCCGGCGGATTCGTCCGAATGCGGCTGGCTGTCATTGCGCTCCGGCACTTTGCCGTGCGCCAGATAGTTGAGCACATCGTAGCGGGTAACCGATTGCAGCTGCAAAAAGTACACCGCCGGACTTTCTTTCTCGCTCATCAGCGCCGCCAACACGTCTTCCGGTTTCACATCGTGTTTATCCGCCGATTGCGCGTGCACAATCGCCCGCTGCAATACGCGCTGAAAACCCAGCGTCGGCTCGGTTTCGGTGCGTTCCAGCATCCCGTCGGGCAGCACCGGCGTATTTTCCACAATGCTGCCGATAAGTTGCTCCGACAACACGCCGCAATCCACATTCAGAGCCTGCAACAATTCAGCCACCGGCTCTGATTGCTCAATCAGCGTCAGCAGCAGGTGTTCCAAGCTGATGAATTCATAGCCGCGTGCGCGCGCATCAGCATAAACGTGCTGCAAAATCCGTTCTAATTCAACTGAAATCAATTACATCTCCTCAACTGTACACAACAGCGGAAAATCGGCCGCCAAAGCGCGTACCGACACCTGTTGTTGTTTGGTTTCT
>CALFOA010000475.1 GCA_937919795.1 uncultured Neisseria sp. | reverse complement strand
AACGACCTCATATGTCAGTAAATGGTTGTCCACCTATTTTTAAACAATAACAAGGCTTTAGATTTTCTACCCATTAATTCAATTAAAAATGGGGGTATTACCGGCTGATACCGGCACCGGCCTGATTGGCGGCCTGCTCGAGAATATCCAGTGCCAGCAGGCAATCTTGATAATAGTGCTCGCCCTGTTCGGTGAGCTTGAGGTTGCGTTTGTTGCGATACAGCAGCCGCGCTTGGATGGTTCTTTCTAAGTGGCTGACGTGTTTGCTGGCCATCGGTAATGATATATCCAGATGCTGGGCGGCGCGGGTGAAGCTGCCGCTTTGTACCACTTGGCAAAACACTTTCATGCTCAATAAGGTATCCATTTTGTTTCCTTTTAGGAAAATTTGTATTGTTGATTGGTATCTGTATTTCTTTAACGGCAAACATTATACTGCATTTCATTGAATATCAACCCCAAACAAGGATTTTGAAATGAATAATGTGAAACCGGCTGATTTACAGGCTATGGTGTTGTCGATATTGCGGATTACCACCGCTTATATGTTTATGCTGCATGGCAGTGCCAAATTATTGGGATTTCCCCATGCTGAGATGTTTGACGGCCTGCAACTGATGTCGCTCTATGGTGCGGCCGGTATTTTGGAATTGGTAGGCGGCGTACTGTTGTTGCTGGGTTTGTTTACCCGACCGGTTGCGTTTATCTTATCCGGCATGATGGCGGTGGCTTACTTTATCGGCCACGTTGCCGAGGGCGGTAATATAGCCGTACCTTTTTTGAATGGCGGTGAAGCGGCCGCTTTGTTTAGCTTTATTTTCCTGTATTTCTCGGTTGCGGGTGGCGGTAATGGGCGTTGGATAATAAACGTAACGCTGCTTAAAAATTGCTTTTATTGTTTTTCAGACAGGCATTCCTAATCTTCAATGCCTGTCTGAAAAACAATTTTAATGTGATGTGATGTATAGATAGAAAGAAAATAGATAAATGCCTGTCTGAAAGTGTTTTCAGACAGGCATTTATCTATTTGTGTGGTAATGGGTATAACGAAGGCGGCTGCTTTTAAGCTTATCGTATAGTAAACATCTTGCTTTTTGAAATCATTTAGTGTATAAATGTATTCAAATGAATACAAAACGAGGTTTTTGAATATGTCTGGCAATACACGCATACCGCTAAGTGTTCGCATAGATCAGGAAGAATATGATTTTATTGCTAATTTGAAAATAGAAGGTGCCAACACCCCTTCGGAAAAAATTCGCGAATTATTAAAGCGTTCACGCATCGAACACAATCAGGTACACGATTACGGCTCGGCGCTCAATGCGGTAGAGGCCTTTTTTCAACCAGCCAAACACGATGTGCTGCATGCCGAAAAGGAATTAGGCGTACACTCGCATATTCTGGCGCGCTTGTTTGAATTATTGCCGGATTTGAGTGCCACGCTGGCGGCGGATTTGCCGGCTGAAACCGGATTGAATGATTTAAAAAAATACGAGCTTGAGGTAATGCGGCGCATCGTGCGGCTTACCGACAGTATTTTGCAGCTGGCGGTAACCGGCAAAGGCGCGGCCTATGATGATCAGGTTCTGGCCGAATTGGAAAACACTTTAAAGCTGGCGGCGATTGTGCAGCAAGCAAACCCATAAGAGATAACAGGAAAGGATAACAAAATGAGCGAAACTTTAGCACGCAGAGTAGGCCGTTTGGTAAGCGGTGGTTTTCACGCCGTGGTGGATGCCGCGGAAAATCTGGCCCCCGAAGCGGTGATGAACGAGAGCGTACGTGAAATCGAACGTGCGGTAGATGAGGTACGCGCCGAGTTGGGTCGAGTGTTGGCGCAGAAACATTTGGCCACCAAGAAAATGGCCGACGAAAGCAACCGTCACGAAACCCTGAGCGACAGCCTGCAAGCCGCGGTGGATGCCGGTCGCGATGATTTGGCCGAAGCCGGTATTGCCGAGCAAATGGACATCGAAGCGCGCCTGCCGGTGTTGGAAAACACCATTGCCGATTGCGCGGCACAGGAAAAAGAATTAGAAGGCTTTATCGCCGCCTTGCAAGCGAAAAAACGCGAAATGCAGCAGGAATTGCAGCAATGGCGCGCCGCCCAGCAAAACAGTAGCGGCAGCAACAATGCCGCAGGCGGCAGCGATTTGAACCGGATTGCCCGCGATGTTGAAAAAAGTGGCAATGCTTTCGACCGCATCATGGGCAAGCAAAATGCGGTGTACAACAGCAGCGATGCGGCGCAGTTGGCTAAGTTGAAAGAGCTGGAAGATTTAAGCCGTAATAACCGCATTGCCGAGCGTTTGGCGGCCTTGAAGGTGAAAAAGTAAGCGGCAGCCGTTGTGTTTACGCTTCAATAACAATAAGGGAAAACGAATCATGAAATGGGCTTATGTTGGGGTTTTGGCCGTAGTTGGCATGGGTGGCTGGAAAGTATACGACTGGAATAAAGAGAACGCGGAAATGCAGGAAATTAAGCAGATCAGCGATGCGACCGGTGGTGTGCAGGGCGGCCAAGAATGGCAGGATTTGGCAAAACGGATGCAGGAGCAGCGGATGCAGGCGGACAGGAAAATGATGCAGTTCCAGCAGGAGCAGGACCACAGTATGCGGGTGCAGCAGATGCGGGAACAAAATATGCATTTGCAGCTGATGCGCATGCAGCAGATGGGGGATTTTGCGGGGATGCATAAGCTGCAGGAGGATTATAGGCAGCGACAGGAGCAAAATACGCAATTTCAGCAAATACCGGAAGAGTTTTCTGAGCAGCCGGAACAGCAGATGGCCTTGTTGCGGGAGTCATGTAAAAAGATGGAAAACATCCGCCGGAATCTGGCTGCATTGGATTTGAAAAAAGCCAAACCTGTCGAGGCGTTGGAAAATATGAAATCGGATCTGCTGAAAGCAAAAAACGGTTGTGAAATCATGCCGCAAAACTATATTCACGGTTCACATGAGTTTGAGACAGGCATGATTCGATTTAGTCGCCATTTGCTGGATTTAAAACAGTATGTGGAGGGTGAATTTAAATAGGCCTGTCTGAAAACGGGAAAAACAGAACATAAAATACGATATGCAGCCTAGATCTGTTAACGGAATGGGGGCTATTGCTCGCGTCATGAGTAAACAAATAGGGTGCGTTGGCCAAGTTGAATTGAGCCATAATAACCGTATTGCCGAGTATTTGGCGGCCTTAAATAACAATAAGGAAAATGAAAATGAGGTGGGGGTATGTTTGTGTTTTGATCATAGTAGGCTTCGGTGTTTGGACCGTATACGAAAGAGATCAGATACGCGAGCGAGAAATTCTGGAAATCAGGCAGATTCGTGATGTGATCGGTGATGTGCCCCGCGGCAAGGAGTTGCAGGCCTTGTTGCAGCAGATACAGGACGCGGCGGTAACACATCCGTCGGCACAGCAAACTGCTTTTTTGCAGGAAACATGCGCTAAGATGGAAAGTATCCGCCAGAATTTGTGGGCTTTGCGCTTGAGAACTACTAAACTCGTCTATGAGCTGGGGAGTATGAACGCGGATCTGAAGAGTGTAAAAAATAATTGCGACAGAATGAAAAAAGGTGATGTAAGCGGTGCAATGGGCGTTCAGACAGGCATAACCGAATTCAGTGATAGTGTCACTAAGTTGAAGGTATACGCGGAGAATAAATTTCAATAAGCCTGTCTGAAAACGGGAAAGTCAAAACATGAAATACGACATACAACCCAAACCCGTGAGTGGGAAATGGATCGCCGCCGCTGCGCTAGTATTGGTGTTGAGCATCGCCGGTTTAGTGTACGACAACTGGGAACAGGATACGGTGGCGGCAGTAGCAGATAAGGGTAAAGCGGCAGAACCAACTGTTGCGGTCGCTCCCAAAGCTGCACCCGCTTCGGCTGCCACCCCGCCTGTTGCCGAAGCCGCTTCACCGGTTTCAACCGCCACTGCGGAAAATCCATTACCGCCCGCAGCTAATGCCGAGGTAGCCGCTTGGTATGCCGAGGGCAAAAAATACATGAATCAGAACGACTGGAAACAGGCGGTGCCGTATTTTGAAAAAGCGGCGGCCAAAGGCCATGACGGTGCGCTGGTTAATCTAGGCGTTGCCTATTTGGAAGGGCGCGGCGTGAAACGGGATATCGTGTACGGCTGCCGCTTGATGGAGCAGGCGGCGGAGGTGGGTAATCAGGCGGATGCGTGGTCGAATTTGGGATTGTGTATTGAAGATTTGCCTGATCCCGATTATGCCAAAGCCGCGGCAGCTTATCAGAAAGCAGCGATGGCGGGTATGCCGGATGCACAATTGGCACTCGGCAGGCTGTACGCTACTGGGCGCGGCGTGCCGCAGGAAAGTTCGGTGGGCTTGTATTGGATGGGCATGGCGGTGGGCAGTGATCCAAAGGCCGTGCGCGTGCTCTCGCAATGTTTTCTCACGCGGGAGTGCAGTAAGCAATATTACGACCCGGCGATCGGCTATGCTTTATTGTTATCAGAGGGCCGCTATGTGTACAAACCGGGCTTGATGACGCGCTTGAGAAAATGGTATCGAGAGGTTAAAGTTACTGGCGACATCAGTGAGCGCGACCGCGAACATGGCGAGGCTTATTGGAAAGAGTGGTCGGCTCTGGACGACCGTGCGATGGCAGAGAAGGCTTTACTGGAAAGCGGGGCGGTTAAGGCGCAGCAGTAGTTTTCAGACAGGCATTCTTTCAGACAGGCATTGTCGCTCATAAAACAAATAAAGGATAAAACCATGTGGGATTTAATCAATGCGCCGCAAACGCTGATTTTCGGTGTCGCCATTATGCTGATGCTAATGCTGGGCATTCTGGAAGTGTTCTCGCTGCTGTTCGGCGGTATCAGCGACTGGGTAGATGGCATGCTGCCCGACAGCCTCACCGAGGCGGCACATCCGGAACTGGGCTTGGATGCGGTGGATGCCGGAGTGTTTATCCGTTTCTTAAGTTGGCTGTATGTCGGCAAAATTCCGCTGTTGATGTTGATGGTGGTATTTCTCGCCATCTTCGGCTTACTGGGTTATTTGTTGCAGAGCATTCTGTTTGGCACATTGGGTTTTTACTTAAACGGCTTGCTGGCGGCGGTGGCAGTTTGGTTTGCCAGCCTGCCGGTGGTGCGGGTGGTGGCGGGTGGTTTGTATAAGATTATGCCGAAAGACGAAACCACTGCCATCGAAGAGAAAAGCCTAATCGGCCGCGTTGGCGTGGTGGTACTCGGCGAAGCCCGCCCTGGCAGCCCGGCGCAAGTGCGGGTTAGAGACGGCTTCGGCCAACAGCATTATGTGATGGCGGAGCCGGACGGCGAAGCGGTATTGAAACAGGGCGAAGCGGTGTTGCTGGTGTCGATGCAGGGCAATATTTTTAAAGCGATTGTGAATCCGAGCGGTAGTTTGGTGGATTGAGAGTAACGGCAGAAAATGCCTGTCTGAACGTGCATTAAGTTTAAAAACAAAATAAACAAAGCGGAAAACCGATGTACTCGATTAAGCATGAATCTACGCCATTGAAGAAATCCAACGGGTTGTTACGGTTGGTAAGTTACAGCCTGCTGCTGATAGCGCTTTTAATTGCCTTATTTATATTATTCAGCATCGGTCTGTTTTTAGACGGTCGCTTGACGTTTGATACGCCTGAACAGGTCATGATGTTTTTTCTGGTTTCAACGGCGTATCTGTGTTGGCGCTTTGGCGGGCAATTATTGCGTATCTGTTTGGGTCAAGAGCCTTTTTCGCCGGCTAGCAAGTATTCGGGCATCTTGCTGGCGATAGGTGTGCTGGTATGGGGCGTATCAACTTTGATCATGCTGGCTGTTACCTTGAAGAGTTTTCAGCTAAACAATACAGCAGCGGTGCTGTGTACCGGAGCGACGGCGCTTTTTGCCAGTGCAACGTATCAAAATATCAGGCGGTGGCGGCGATTGAGAGGTGAGCGGCGGGCGGCGGCTTTGGCGGAACAACAACAGGCTGAAGTCAATATTACCCGCCTTAGCTTGCGGTTTGCAGGGTCGTTGTTGTATTCGTTAGCGGTGTTTTGGCTGTTAGCGGTGTTTCATAACGGTTGGCAGAAAGATTTGTTGCAGCGTTCGGCGGCCGACGGCGCGCTCGGTCTGGCTTTTCTTGGCTTGGCAGTACTGGCCGCTGTATCCGCCTGGAAAAGCTGGCAGCATTTCCTGAAAATGTTTCAGCGCTATGCAGATAAACAGAAAAAATGGTAGTTGGTTATTGGTATTAATGTTGTACTTTAATTCAGGCGCTTCACATTACGATGCCTGTCTGAAAACTTTATTTAACTAAAAGAAGAAAGGAAATCCCATGAATTTAATTTCCATCGGCAGCATTGCGGGCATTATTCTTGTCGCCCTGTTTGTGCTCGGCCTGATTCTCACCCGGCTGTACCGCCGCGCCACCAAAGAAGTATCGTTTGTGCGCACCGGTTTCGGCGGTGAAAAGGTGATTATGAACGGTGGTGCGCTGGTGCTGCCGGTATTGCACGAAATTATTCCGGTGAACATGAATACCTTGCGGCTGGAAGTACGCCGTGCGGCTGAGCAGGCGCTGATTACCCGCGACCGCATGCGGGTAGACGTGATGGCCGAGTTTTATGTGCGCGTGAAACCGGTTGCCGAGAGCATCGCCACCGCCGCGCAAACGCTGGGTATGAAAACTATGTCGCCCGACCAATTGAAAGAATTGGTGGAAGGTAAGTTTGTTGATGCGCTGCGTGCGGTAGCCGCTGAAATGGCGATGGAAGAGTTGCACGAAAAGCGGGTGGATTTTGTGCAGAAAGTGCAGCAATTCGTTTCCGAAGATTTGTATAAAAACGGCTTGGAGCTGGAATCGGTATCTTTAACCGGCCTCGACCAAACCGATTTCAAATTCTTCAATCCACAAAACGCGTTTGACGCCGAAGGTCTTACCCGCCTCACCGAAACCATCGAAGTGCGCCGCAAAAAGCGTAACGACATCGAGCAGGATACCGATTTGGCGATTAAAACCAAAAACTTGGAAGCCGAACGTAGCCGCCTGAACATTTTGCGTGAAGAAGAATACGCCAAGTTGGAACAAGAACGCGAGATTTCCGTGCGCCGTGCCGAGCAGGAAGCCAGTATTGCCGAGCAGGAAGCAGCGAAAAAACGTGAAGCTGAAGAAGCACAAATTGCCGCCGCGCGTGAAGTGGATTTGAAACGCATTCTGGCCGACCGGGACATTAAAAACGAAGACATCCGCAAAGCGCAGGCCATCGAGCAGGCGGAAGTGGAACGCCGTAAAGCCATCGAATTGGCCGAGCAAGACCGCGCGATTGCGGTAGCCGAGAAATCGCGCGCCGAATCGGAAGCCAAAGCCGAGGCCGACAAAGCGCGTGCCGCTGCGGTGCGCGAAGAAGAGAGCGTAGTTACCGTGCGCGAAACCGAGCGTGCCGAGCGTGCCAAAGCGGTAGAACTGATTGCCGCGCAGGAAGCTGCGCAAAAAGATGCGATTGCGTTAACCGTAGCCGCCGATGCCGAAAAACTGGCTGCGCAAGACCGCGCTGAAGCGGTACGTATTTCCGCCGAAGCCGAGGCCGAGAAGCAGCGCTTGCAAGCCAAGGGTGAAGCCGATGCCAAAATCCTGCTGGCGCAAGCGCAAGAGCAGCAATACAAAGTGGATGCCGAAGGTACCCGCGCGGTCAACGAAGCGGCCAACGTGTTGAGCGTGGAGCAGGTAGAAATGCAGGTACGCTTGGCGCTGCTGAAACACTTGCCGGACATCATCCGCGAATCGGTTCGCCCAATGGAAAATATCGACGACATCAAGATTCTGCAAGTCAACGGTTTGGGCGGTTTCGGCGGTGCTTCCGCTGGTTCGGATGCAGTGGACGGCAGCAACGCGCAAGGCAGCCTGGCCGACCAAATGGTCAACAGCGCTTTGCGTTACCGCAGCCAAGCTCCGCTGGTAGATGGTTTGTTGAAAGAGCTGGGCTTAAACGGCGGCGACATCAACGGCTTAACCCAAGGTTTGGATAAAGGGGTAAGTGGCAGCAGCGAGAGCTAAGGCTTAACCTGATGTGGTGAAACCCAATGCCTGTCTGAAAGATTGTTTTCAGACAGGCATTTTATTTGGAGAAGGCCGGTTACAATGTGTTTCAGTAATTTGTATGAAATAAATCATACAATTTATCCATCTATCCTTAGTTTTATTCTGTGATTGCCCACTGAAATAGTCGTTTTCCCAAATATCATCACAATGCGCGCAATAAAATACTGCAATAAATCTTCCTGAATCCGTTTGCCGATATAGAATCAGCTGCGGTTTTCAGGTATATTCCACCTAGTTTCAAACCATCAGAATGCAATAAAGAAAGAGGTTGATATGGCTAAAGTTTTAATCGTACCGGTATGCCCGCATGTGGATGCGGTAGAAGCAGCTGAAGCATTGGCAGCGGCGCTGCCGGATGCGGCGGTATTTAATGTATTGGAAAATCAGGCGGAAGCTGAGCGTTTGATTGCCGCCGGTGAAGCGGATGACTGGATGGATTTGCTGGTTGGCCGTGCCGCCCAAATCAATAAAGCCAATTTGGTGATTCAAGGCATCACCCCCGATGCCGAGCGCGTATTTATGGCCGCGCAAAATGTCGATTTGGCCACTTCGTTTAACGCCCGCGTGGTGTTCGCTACATCCGAAGAAGGTGGCTTGGGCCGTCGTTTGAAATTGGCCAAGCAGATTTTCAATGGCAAAAATGTGGAATTGGCCGGTGTGATCGGTTGTGGTGCCGAGGCGACCAAAGAAGCCGGTTTGCCTTATTTGGGTAAAGTAGGTGCGCTGGAAGGTACGGCTAAACTGGCTGAGCCGCAAGCGGAAAAAATGTCGCCGGCGCAATTCCGTTTCAATATGATGGAATCGGCGCGCAAAGCCAATAAACGCATTGTGTTGCCGGAAGGCGCTGAGCCGCGTACCGTGCACGCTGCGGCGATTTGTCATGAAAAAGGCATTGCCCGCTGCGTATTGCTGGCACCGCGTCAGGCAGTGATGGCGGTAGCGCAGGAAATCGGTGTGGAGTTGCCAGATTCGGTGGAAATCATCGATCCGGAAACCTTGATGGCGCAATATGTTGAGCCTATGGTAGAAATGCGCAAGAGCAAAGGCTTAACCCCCGAGCAGGCTTGCGAACAACTGAAAGACACCGTGGTGCTGGGCACCATGATGATGGCGCAAAACGATGTGGACGGCTTGGTTTCCGGCGCGGTACACACCACTGCCAACACCATCCGCCCGGCCTTGCAGTTGATTAAAACCGCACCTGGCGCCAGCATTGTTTCCAGCGTATTCTTTATGCTGCTGCCCGGCCAAGTACTGGCTTACGCCGATTGCGCGGTGAACCCGAATCCGACGCCCGAGCAGTTGGCCGAAATCGCGATTCAAACCGCTGATTCCGCCCAAGCCTTCGGCATCGAGCCGCGCGTGGCGATGATTTCTTACTCTACCGGCACTTCCGGCGCCGGCCCCGATGTAGAAGCAGTGGCCGCTGCAGTGGAGTTGGTGAAACAGAAACGTCCGGATATTGCGGTAGACGGCCCGCTGCAATACGACGCCGCCTGTGTACCGAGCGTAGCCAAGTCTAAAGCACCGAACAGCCCGGTGGCCGGCAAAGCCACGGTATTTGTGTTCCCGGATTTGAACACTGGCAACTGTACCTACAAAGCAGTACAGCGCAATGCCAACGTATTGAGCGTAGGCCCGATGCTGCAAGGTTTGCGTAAACCGGTAAACGATTTGTCACGCGGCGCCTTGGTGGAAGACATTGTGTACACCATCGCGCTCACCGCGATTCAAGCCGAGCAAATGGCGAAATAATCCGTATTTTTGCTGAATAAAATGCCTGTCTGAAAAATATCTTTCAGACAGGTATTTTTGTTGTTTAGTTGCTGATTTTATGGATATTTTATATTTAATCAACTGATAGCCAAGGGTTGAGAACTTGGGTATAGTGGCTTGGAAATTCATTCAATAATTCTTAGTTTTTCTGATTCAAAGGAATCCTTATGAGGAAAATCATTCCCTTATTGCTCGCTTTAGCCTTGAGCGCCTGCCAGAGCTTACCGAGCAGTCAAGATTACGCCGATGTCGATCATTTGCCGCAAACTGAAGCGGCGTTTTTAAAGCGCACGAAGGCCATTCAGGAAGTAGCGAAAGCACAAAGTGTGAAGGAAACGGTTTATTTCGATAAAGACTGGAATTTGGTTGAAAACAAAGACCCACAAGGTTATTACCGCGAGTCTTACGGCTTGCAGGACAACGGCCTGTACCTGATACAAGATTTCTATGCCGATGGCCACAAACAAACCGGCCTGTTCTACGGTATCGATATCCAGGATCCTCATTCGGAACGCAGTCGTGGTTATTTGTCGCTTTATAACAAAGCAGGCAAAATGGTGCAGGTAATGTTTGTGTTTGATAACGAGCGCTATAACTTAAATGGTTTTTGCCAAGAAGTGCTGTGTTTGGAAGAGAAACAGATCCCACAGAAAAATGACAAAAAAATCCTGAAGGACGGGAAAACCATTGAAACCACAATATCGACCAACGAAGAATCCGGTGCCTATCAGGAGCAGATCAAGCGTTGGTATGCCAACGGCCAAACGGCATCAATTGTTGAAGTTAGCGGTAACGAGTCTTCGTCTGACGAAGCCCAGCGTAAAGAACAATACTTTCTGGAAGACGGTACTGCTTCTGCCAGCGAGCCGGAAACCGAAAGCTACCGTGCATTGAAAGAGGCGGTTGAAGCAGTTAATCAGGCGGTGTTTGGAGATTAATCTGGAATCAAGAATAATACGGGTTTAAATGAACGAAAACCTTATTCTAATCAACGCAATCATCACCTTGTAGCAACCGAGGAACCATAATGGAAAAACGTATTTTAACGCTTTTGATTTTACCGGCCATGTTGGCTGGATGTACAACCCTAGAACGTCCTAAGCCGGAAGTCGGGATTGCTAATGCAGAAGAGGAACAGCAGCTTTATTACGATACCATTGAGCAGCCGGTATATCCCGAATGCGAGTATTCTTCGGCGCATCGTTACGCTGTTGTAGATGGGGATGGACAGCCTGTTATG
>CALFOA010000474.1 GCA_937919795.1 uncultured Neisseria sp. | reverse complement strand
TGTAGTGATAAAAGGTGCTTTATTTTTTCTAAACACCTGTGTACACTGCCTGCATCCTACATTCCCATATTGTTAATTTTTTGTTAGCAGGCGTATTATCTCTGCGTGGGAAGAGTGGGAAAACATAGGCGAAGAGATAATCTACAATTGAGGATTTGGTTATGAAAAAACAAGTTTTAACTGTTTTGGTTACTGCTGCGTTGGCCGGTGGTTTGGTGGCCTGTAATAAAAATGCTGCTGATGGCGGCAGCCAAGGTGCGGCGGGCGGTGATGTGATTCATATTGCAACTGGTAGCCCTTTGTCGGGCGGCCAAGCGAATGCCGGTAAAGACTTTGTGAACGGCGTGCAATTGGCGGTTGAAGAAATCAATGCGGCTGGTGGTGTGGAAGTTGGCGGTAAGAAATATAAATTGGAAGTGACCTCGGAAGACGATGCGGGCGATCCGAAAACCGGTGCGACTGTGGCACAAAAAACAGCCGATGATTCTTCTATTGTAGCGGTAATCGGCCACTACAATTCTGGTGTAACCATGGTAGCGGCTCCGATTTATGCCAATGCGGGTATTCCTTCGATTACCGTGAGTACCAATCCTGATGTAATCAATAAAGCGCCTAAGCTCGCCAGCGGTGGTACTGCGGTTTTCCGTATCAATGCGGGTGACGATAAGCAAGGCCCGGCTTTGGCGACATTTGCGCAAGGCAAGGGTGTAAAAAATCTGGTGGTTTTGGATGATGCAACTGCTTACGGTAAAGGTTTGGCCGACGAAGTAGCGAAAAAAGCGAAAGAGTTGGGCGTAAATATTGTAATGCGTGAATCGGCTACCGATAAAACCACCGATTTCAAAGCCTTGTTGACTAAAGCGAAAGCAGCAAATGCAGACGGTATCATGTGGGGCGGTTATGATGATACTGCGGCTACATTGAGCAAGCAGGCGCGAGAGCTGGGTTTAACTTCCCTGTTGTTGCTGACTGATACGGCTTGTAGTGAAAACTATATCAAGCTGGCCGGTAAAAATGCTGATGGTGCCATTTGTTCTTCTACTGCTGTGCCGTTGGATAAACTGCCAAAAGGTGGTGAGTTCAAGGCTAATTACGAGAAAAAATTCGCCGGTCAAACAGTACAGGCGTATGCTCCCATTACTTACGATGCGGTTTATGCTTTGGTGGATGCCATCAAAAAAGCAGGTGCCGTGGATAAGGCCAAGATTGCTGCTGAGATTCAAAATGTCAACATCGACGGTTTAACCGGTAAAGTAGCCTTTATGCCCAACGGTGAGCGTAAAGATGCTGAAATTGCGATTTTGCAAGACAAAGCTGGTAAATTCGAATTGATCGAAACAGTGAAGTAATCGAAGTTGAATTAAGAAAAACCCGTTTTTATACGGGTTTTTCTTTTTTAGTATGGGTTGTTACTTAAATTGTGCTTTCAGACAGGCATACTAGTGAGTAATGCCTGTCTGAAAACATATTCAATCTTCTACCGGTTTTTCCGTTGCCACTTTATCAATTAAATGCGAAATGCTCATGCCGCGTTCTACAGATTCGTCGTAAACAAAATGCAATTCCGGCGTGCGGAAAACATGGATGCGCTTGGATAACTCACTGCGCAGATAACCTTTAGCGTGTTCCAGCGCCTCGGCGGTTACTTCGCGGGTGGCATCGTCGAGCACCGTGTAATAAACCGTTGCGTGGCTATAATCACGGGTCACTTCCACATCATTAATAGTGATAAAACCGGCGCGCGGGTCTTTCAGGCCGGTGCGAACCAACTCGGCTAGTTCGCGCATAATTTGTTCTTTAATACGGTCTACGCGGGCGTATCCTCGGTTTGGTTTTCTCATGGAATGTTTCCTTGTAATGGATATATAAGTAGTAGTGTATCAGGAAAATCCCCTTTTTTGCTGCGTAACAGCTATCCATATATCCAAAGATTAAAGCCAGCAGATGCTGGCTTTATGAGGTTTTGTAAATCGTTTTGATTAAGCCGGATACATAAACTCCTGAATATCCTGCAATGAAATTTCCGGATTGGCACCATGATGCCCCGCCACCATTGCACCCAGAGCG
>CALFOA010000473.1 GCA_937919795.1 uncultured Neisseria sp. | reverse complement strand
CCACCTTTTTGAATTCGGGTGGTTATCGTTTTACCAAAGCCGGTTTATCGGCCCCGGCCACCTTTTTCAGTCAAGTGCCGGGCAGTAAAGAAAAACCGCGGATGTTCCCGAAAACCACCACCAACTACGCCACCACGTTCGGTCTACACAACTATTCGCATGGTAAGAAAACAGGTAATCCAATCGGTGACGGTTCTGCCGTTATGCCGCTGCAAACGATTTCGAAGACCATCTATGACTTCAATTTCCACTTTTCCAACCCGAAAGAAGACAACCTAGGCGACAAAATCGCCGGGCATACTTTGCTTTTGGGGGCAACCGGTACCGGTAAAACCACCACACAAACCGCTCTGATGGCCTTTACCATTCGCTTCCAGCCTAATCTGTTTGTAATGGATTTGGATCGCGGTATGGAAATTTTCGTCCGTGCCATCGGCGGTAGTTATTTCTCGCTTCAGGCGGGTGTGCCGACGGGGCTCAATCCGTTTCAGCTTCACGATACGCCGTCTAACCGCGAGTTCTTGTATTCGCTGGTGGGTATGTGTGGTGAAGATGAAAACGGCAAATTGACGGCAGCTGAAGAGAAGGAAATTCAGTTTGCGGTAGACAGCGTGTTAAGTCTGGATTTTGAACATCGCAATTTCAGCCACTTGCTGCAAAACATTCCGGTCATCAACGACCCCAATTCCTTGCGGGTTCGTTTGTCGAAATGGTGCCGTAGCGAAGGCGGCCGATTTGCTTGGTGTTTGGACAACCCGACCAACCAGTTTAATCCTGATGACTTTAGCCGCGTCGGTTTCGACTTGACCGATATTCTGAAAGACGGTTATCCGCCCACCGGTCCGGTGCTGGCCTATATGTTCCATCTGCGTAACATCATGATGCAGAATGTGGCTAAGAGCAGCGGTATTCTGGCGACGATCATCGAAGAGTTCTGGCACGCTGCCCGGTACAAGGTTACTCAGGACATTATGCTGAAAATCCTGAAAACTGACCGTAAATTAGGCGGCTGGTTGATTCTGGTTTCTCAGTCACCGGAAGACGCCATCAATTGTCCGATTTTTGCCGCCATCGTCCAGCAAACACCGACCAAAATCTTTCTTCCCAATCCCGATGCCGAGTTCGAAGGCAGTTATGAGCGCTGCGGCATTACCCGGAAAGAGTATGAAGAAATGGTCAAGCTGCCGAAGGAAAGCCGTACTTTCCTGATTAAGCAATCCAAACAGTCTGCCTTTGCTTTGCTTGATTTATATGGCTTTAAGGATGAAATGCCTTTTCTTTCCGGCTCGTCTGACAACGTGGAACTGCTTCATGAAGTCATGGCGGAAGTCGGTAGTGAAAACGTCAATGACTGGTATCAACCATTCATCGACGCGGTTCAGCAACGTGATGCGGCTAAAGTCCGTAAATCTTACTAACGGAGGTATACGACACAGCAAATTTGTATCAACCGAAATGAAAATAGACCCGTGCACGGGTCTTTTTAATGGCCACCCTAACGGGTGGCTTTCTTTGTTCCTTGCAAGGAGATGTATATGAAATTGAAATCTATCCAAAAAACCATCGCGGTCACAATGGTTTCTGCCGGTTTGTTGTTCGGTGCCGTCGCACCGGTTTCCGCTACGGGTATTCCAACGTTTGACGCTGCACAGGCGGCCAACGCGCTTCAAAGCTTAATGCAAATGAAAACGCAGATCGAAAACCAGATTAAGCAGCTGACCGAGCTGAAG
>CALFOA010000472.1 GCA_937919795.1 uncultured Neisseria sp. | reverse complement strand
ACTCCGGCATCATCAATATCGCACTGGAAGGCATCATGGTCATTGGCGGTGTGGCAGGTGTGCTTACCCTGACCCTGCTGCCCGCCGACATGTCTCCCTTCCTGGTGGTGCTGCTCACCATGTTTGCCGCCCAATATTTCGACCCACGCCTGCTTTGGGATAAAATACACGCACCGGCCAAACCCAGCCGCCACCCCCATGCACACCGGCCTGCCTACACCCTTATCAAGAAAACCGCGCCCACACCATGAAAAAAAACGCTTCTGCCAATCCCAGCGCCACCGTTAGCCAAACCTCGCCGTTCAGCTCGGTGGTGTGGCTGATTCCGCTTGCCGCTCTGGTGGTGGGCGGCTGGCTGCTGTTCCAGAAAATCCGCGATACCGGCCCCGAAATCACCTTGTTGATGGACAGCGCCGACGGCATCGAAGTGAACACCACCGTGATTAAAGTGCTTAGTGTTGATGTCGGCCGCGTTACCCGCATCCGCCTGCGCGACGACAGAAAAGGCGTGGAAGTAACCGTCCGCCTCAATGCCGATGCCAAAGACATGATGCGCAAAGACACCCAGTTCTGGGTAGTGAAACCGCGCATCGACCAAAGCGGCGTTTCCGGCCTAAGCACGCTGGTTTCCGGCTCGTTTATCGCCTTTACTCCCGGCCAGTCAGATGAAAGTGAAGACACCTTCACCGTATCCGATATTCCGCCCATCGCCGCCATCGGCCAAAACGGCCTGCGCCTGAAACTGCGCGGCCAAAACAACAAACTGTTGGGCACCGGTAGCCCGATTTTGTATGAAGGCTTTATCGTCGGCCAGGTCGAAAACGCCAAGTTCGACCCCGATAACAAAACCGTAAATTACACCATTTTCATCAACAGCCCGAACGACAAACTGGTGAACCGTGACAGCCAATTCTGGCTCGACAGCGGCATCAACGTGCAAGCCACCGCCAACGGCATTAAAGTGGATTCGCCGCCAATGGCCGCCATTCTTTCCGGCGCCATCGCCTTCCGCTCGCCACCCGGAGAACAATTGCAGGCCGCCGCTGCCAACGATCAATCCTTCACCCTGTATAACGACCGCGCCGAAATCGACAACCTGCCCGGCGAGCGCGCGCTGTATTATGTGGCCTTCTTCAAAAATTCCATCCGCGGGCTGGTTGCCGGTTCGCCGGTAGAATACAAAGGCGTGCACGTCGGCAGCGTAGCCGATGCACCCTTTTTCGCCCGCAACGACAGCCTCAAAATGTTCCAAAACGGCTGGATTCCGGTGCGCATCCGCCTCGAACCGCGCATGATGGAAATCAATGCCGAGCAACAAAGCAAAGAAATCTGGCAAGATCAGTTGCAAAACGCCCTCGGCCGCGGCTTAAGCGCCACCCTGTCCAGCAACAATCTGGTGCTTGGCAGCAAAATGATTGAGCTGACCGATGCCGCGCCCGGCCAGGAACGCCTCAAACCGTTTAACGATTACGACGGCAATGTGGTGATTGCCAGCCAAGGCGGCGGTTTAGACGAATTGCAAGCCCAGCTTGGCCGTCTGCTGGATAAATTCAACCGTCTGCCGTTGGAAAAAACCGTCGGCGAGTTAAACGGCAGCCTCAAAGAATTGAAAGGCACGCTCGCTTCTGCCAATAAGCTGCTGGCCAAACCGCAAACCCAGCAAATCCCGGCCGAGTTGAACAAAACCCTCAGCGAATTACGACAAACCCTGTCCGGCGTTTCCCCGCAATCACCGGTATACCAAGACGTACAGTCCACCCTCAAGAGCCTGGATAAAACCCTGAACGATGTCCGCCCGTTGGTGAACACCTTAAAAGAAAAACCCAATTCGCTGATTTTCAACCAAAACAGCAAAGACCCGATTCCCAAAGGAAGCCGCTGATGAAAAAAATCCTGATGGCCGCCGCCCTAGCCTTCGCCCTCACCGCTTGCAGCAGCGTGAATACCGCCTATTTCACCCTGCCCAACAGCCAGTTTGAACTGCCCGAAGGCCAAGGCAACGAAGTGGCGCTGCAAGTGATACTGGCCGAGCCGCTGGCCAACGGCGGCTTGGTCTACCAAACCGACCCGCTGCACCTCAATTTTGCCAAGCAAAACCTGTGGGCGGCGCCGCTGGATCAAAGCATCGCCGCCAATCTCGCCAACAAGCTCAACCGCCAAGGCAGCCGCTACCGCTTTATCCCCGCACACCGCAGCCAAGCATCCACCACGATGAAGGTGTATATCGAAAACTTCAACGGCACCTATCAAGGCCATACCTTGATTCAGGGTTACAGCCAATGGCCGAACGGCAGCGGCCGCAACTTCCGCATCGAAACCCCGCAGCAAGGCGACGGCTACCCGGCAATGGTGCAATCGCTGGATCAGGGCTTGAGCCAAGCCGCCGAGCGTTTAGCGTATTAAGTGGTTTGCGTTTGAGATGATGATTTAAAAAGCAAATGCCTGTCTGAAAACATCAGGAGACCATGTACTATTAATCTACAATCTCTACTACTGATCATCGGTACATTCGCCATCGTCGCTTATTTTGCTACCATGCTTTATCTGCATATACGCTTCAAGCATTACAACCCTGTGCTGCACGCGGTCAGTGATTATGGG
Source organism: uncultured Neisseria sp. (assembly GCA_937919795.1). Classification (GTDB taxonomy): domain Bacteria; phylum Pseudomonadota; class Gammaproteobacteria; order Burkholderiales; family Neisseriaceae; genus Neisseria. The sequence continues at coordinate 403 of CALFOA010000472.1, read as the reverse complement.
ACGGGCGCTTCCCGCCGGTATTTCACGCTTTCCGGCTACTGTTCACTGATCAGTACATTCGCCCTATTTGGTACCTTACTGGTATGGAATCATCCTTTTGCCAGCCAACAACTGGTTATCAGCTGGCTGGCTGTAAAAATAGTCAGCCTGATCGGGCTGATGATTTTCCCTACCGATTTACCAGAACAACGCAAAACGCTAATCGGCCTGCTGCATTATCTCTTCGCGATTTTAAACTTTACCGCAACGCTTAAGCTGGCCATCCATCTCACCCCTGTCTTTACCGCGTTAACCCTTACGCCAAGTTTTAAAACCGCTTTAACGGTGCTGCAACAGTTGATACAGTACTCGTTAACCGGCGTGGTGTTGGCCATGCTGATACCGCCGCTAAAACGGCTATTCG
>CALFOA010000471.1 GCA_937919795.1 uncultured Neisseria sp. | reverse complement strand
ATTGCGAAAAAGTGTTTGCCCAACCCTATGCAGACTATACGAAAAAACTATTGGCTTATCACGGGGCTTGAAATTCAGGCGGTAAAGCCCTATTCTAGCTGCAAGCAACGTGCGGCATTGCACGCAACCCACATGATACCAACCGAAAGGAAATAATATGAGCAGCGATTTGATCGTACACACTACCGATGCGAGTTTTGAACAAGATGTTTTGAAATCCGATGTACCGGTATTGCTGGATTTCTGGGCGCCGTGGTGCGGCCCCTGCAAAATGATCGCCCCGATTTTGGACGAAGTAGCCGCCGATTTCGCCGGTAAACTGAAAGTGGTTAAAATCAATATCGACGAAAACGAAAACACCCCCGCCCAATTCGGCGTGCGCGGTATCCCGACTTTGATGGTGTTCAAAGACGGCCAAAATGTTGCCACCAAAGTAGGCGCACTGGCGAAAACCCAATTGGTGGCTTTTGTAAACGCTTCTTTGTAAGTCTTGATAGTCAGAACATACTTGCCTGAGCAGCAAAACGGTTAGTTACCGTTTTGCTGCTCTTCTTGTGTGGCTTTGTAAGCACGCAAGAATTCGATCGCGGCGGCTTGTTCTTCTTCATTGCCGTATTTTAGATCGCGCTGGGCGCGGCGGTAGGCGGCTTTTTCTTGCGCGCTTTTGATTTGCTGCTCGCGGAAGCCTTCGCGGTTATTAGGTACGGTGCGCTGGGTTTGCATAGATTGTGCGCGCGACATGGCTTGGGCGATTAAATCGGCGGGATTGAATGGGCTGGCGGCGGCGGTAGCTGTTTGGCTGGCTTTGCGCTCGGCTGCTGCCGTGCGGCGCGCTTGAAATTCGGCCTGTTTGGCCGCTTCGGCTTGTGCCAGTCTTTGTTGACGGCGCTCGTAGCGTACTCTCGCGTGGCCTGCCGCGGCAAAGCGTTCTTCGTTGTGGTCGGCCAGATAATGCGCTTGCGGCAGAAATTCATCGGCAACCGGTTGCATATGAATGCAGTCGACCGGGCAGGGCGGGATACACAAGCCGCAACCGGTGCATTCTTCGGCAATTACGGTGTGCATTTGTTTGGTGGCGCCGAAAATCGCATCAACCGGGCAGGCGCGGATGCAGGCGGTGCAGCCGATGCAGACCGCTTCATCAATCCAAGCCAGTGCGGGCTGCTGGATTTTGGCCGGAGCCAATGCCGGTTTGCCCAGCAAGCCGGCAATATCCACCGCCACCGCCTGCCCTCCCGGCGCGCAAAGATTGCCCTCGACGCGGCCTTTGGCCAAGGCTTCGGCATAAGGCAGGCAGCCTTGATAACCGCATTCGCGGCATTGGGTTTGCGGTAAAATCCGGTCGATGCGTTGAGCCAGGGTATTCATATTCGTTGGTGAGGTTAGGTAAAAGGAAGAATTATATAGCGGAAAAACTTATTTTTGCCACAAGGCAGCAAGCCGCAGACAGTACAGTTAGTACGACTAGGCGCAGCAGAAATAAAAGTTTTTGGGGCTGACGTAGATTAGCAATGAGATTAGGCTCAAAAAATGAAGATAACCCATTGCAAATTAAAAAAATCGATTCAAAAAAAGTTGCTTGAGTTTTTGTGCTGCAAGTAATGGCGCGTTCGGCTGCTGATTTGTTAGGCATTCAGACGAGTTCTGCAATGCTTTTTTACCGAAAAATCCGCCAAGTCATTGCCCACCATTTAGAACTTCATACCGACGAAGTTTTTAACGGTTCGGTCGAATTATACGAAAGTTATTTTTGGTGGTCGGCAAAAAGGGAAACGAGGCCGCGGTGTGAAGGTAAAGTAGCAATTTTAAGTATTTTAAAACGCAATGGCAAAGTCTACTAGATGTGAGTAAATTTACCTACCCATCACCGTATCAATCATTAACAACTTTTTGCAGACCGTCAAAACCACATTAACGGTATTGAAAACTTCTGGAATCAA
>CALFOA010000470.1 GCA_937919795.1 uncultured Neisseria sp. | reverse complement strand
GCTTCCTAAGCCCCTTCTTTTTATTATGAAATTCATTTGATTATGCAACACACCGCAGTGATCGCATTGGGCAGCAATTTAAGCCAACCGCAACAACAAGTCCGCGCCGCGCTGGATGAGTTGGCCGCCTTGCCGGGCTGCCGCCTGCTGCAAGCTTCGTCTTTGTATTTGAGTGCACCGGTGGGTTATACCGATCAACCCGATTTTGTGAACGCCGTCTGCCTGTTGGAAACCGGGCTGGAGCCGCAAGCTTTGCTGAGCGCTTTGCACGGCATCGAAGCCAAATTCGGTCGCGAGCGTACTTTCCGCAACGCCCCGCGCACATTGGATTTGGACATCATCGATTTTAACGGCATCACGCTGCACAGCGAGCGTTTAACTCTGCCGCATCCGCGCGCGCACGAACGCAGTTTTGTGATGCTGCCTTTGGCCGAAATCGCGCCGGATTATCGTTTGCCCGGCCAGCCAACCGCTGCCGAGCTGGCAGCAACTTTGGGTAGCGACGGTATCAAAAGATTATAAAAAAATGCGCCGTGATTGAGCGGCGAAACTTTTGTCAATTCAACAGGAAAACCATGATGGATTACCGCTATATTGTGGTGGAAGGCTCTATCGGCAGCGGAAAATCTGCCGTCAGCCGCCGTTTGGCCGAATATTTTGATGCGCTTTATCTCACCGAAAGCCCCGAGCGCAACCCTTTTCTGGAGCAGTTTTACCTCAATGCCGCCAACCACGGCCTGGCCACCGAGCTTTATTTTCTGATGCGCCGCGCCGAAGCGGTGGATGTGATACATGCTGAAGAAGCGGCCAATAACCGCATTGTGGCCGATTTCCTGCTGGAAAAAGACCAAATTTTCGCGCCGGTGGTGCTCAAAGGTACAGAGCCGGGTAATGAGCAGAATTTATTTTGGCAAATCAAGCACAAAGTGATGCCCGAATTTCCGCTGCCCGATGTGGTGATCTACTTGGAAAGTAGTGATGAAACCGCCAAAAAACGCCTGCAACAACGCGGCGATAACCTGATTAATCTGTTCCCAGCCGGTTATTTAAAGTCCATCAATCAGGAATATCGCAACTTTTTCCATCTTTATGAGAACGCGCCGGTGCTGATTGCCAATGCCGATGAAATGGATTTTGCTGAAAATGACGACCATTTCGAGATGCTGATCCGCGCCTTGGCGGGAA
>CALFOA010000469.1 GCA_937919795.1 uncultured Neisseria sp. | reverse complement strand
GCAAACAAAATTGCACCTGAAATTGTAGGTCGGATACTGGTATCCGGCATTCGCCGCAGCCCTGATGCGTATTCTGCGAACAAGTGTCGGATTCGAGAATCCGACCTACAGCCGGGCTTAAGAAACAGACAAAGGCCGCCTGAAAAAATTAATGTTTCAGACGGCCTTTGCTTTATTTATTATCTTTCCCGCTCAATCACCATTTGCTGCATCAGCTTTTTGATAATCGTTTGGGCATCCCTGCTCAATTCATCAAACAACACCTCCACCGGCAACCTCTCCCACGCCGGCGCGCTGCCGTCTTCCGCCATATGCTCGGCAATCAGAAAAATTTTGGAAATGGGGCAATCCAAAGCTTTAGACAAATGCTGCAACAGCGCCGCGCTGTAGCTTTGATGCCCGCTTTCAAGATTGGAAATCGTGCTTTTGGTGGTATACGAAAAATCGGCCAACTGCGACTGAGTATAGCCTTTTTGCTTTCTTAAAAAACGTATCGCATTTCCGATTTCCATGCAGAACATTATGGCAAAACTGCTTGGTCTGTAAGTATATTTTAATAATACTATTTACAATATAGTTTTATTTAAACATACTTTTAATGCATTTTAAATAATGCATTTCCAATCATCTTAACATCTGCAAAGGAAAAACCATGAGTAAAGCCACAAAATCCCCAATGACGCCGGCAGCCGCTTCACGCATCCAATCATCAACCGCAAAAGCCAACGGCGGCAAAGTGCCTGCCGGTTCATTTTCTTCCCGCGCCCAATCCGGTGCCGCGAAAAATACCGGCTCCGGTAAAAAATAAACCATTATAAGAAAGCACCCATTATGGTAAACATCAAAACCTCTTTATCACTGCTGCCGTTCATTCTCCTTCTTACCGCCTGCGAAACTTACCAGCCCCGACCCTACAGCTACTGGGCAAAAGAAGGGGTGTCACGACAGGCAGCGCAAGATCAATTAGGCTATTGCCGCCACGACACCCGTGCAACAGATTTATCACCGGAACATGCCAAAAAACTGGTCGGGTATTGCATGAAATCGAAAGGTTATGAAATAAGAACAGAATACCGTTAATCCTTAAAATGAAAGCGGCACAGTGATAGGTTTACCGAGGCCGTCTGAAACTTTCAGACGGCCTCGTTTTCTTGAAGCAGTTGTAGGTCGGATACTGGTATCCGACATTCGCCGCAAGCCCGATGCTTGTTCTGCGAACAAGTGTCGGATTCGA
>CALFOA010000468.1 GCA_937919795.1 uncultured Neisseria sp. | reverse complement strand
CGGCCGAGGCGGCTTGTTGTTCGAAAGAAAAATTTTGTGGGTCCATAGTTTAGTTTTTTCTAATTTAGAATATTCTAATATAAAGATTAGGTGAAAGCAAGTGGGCAATCGCAAATGCCTGTCTGAAAAATCTACATCAGTAGGTTTTTCAGACAGGCATTATGATGGAAAACAGATTAAGCAAGCATCAGTTTTTGGGTTTTAATAAACAGGCAAATTGTAGGTAAAGAGAGTCTTTTCCCAGTAAGGTGCCTACGGCGATTTGCAGGCAAGGCCGTAGGAAAGGAAATTTTTCAACCATCTTGATGCGTTTGAAACTTTGGAGATTGATGCGCTGGAAATTAAGAATTTCAAAGCGGTGTTCTTCCAAGGTTCTCAGTAGGCTTTTTTCGGTGAAAAAACGCAAGTGGGTTCGATCCAATACACCGGCATCTTTATATTCCCAGTCTTTTCTCACCAATAAATTATAGAGGTTGGAGAAATAGCGGACGTTGGGAATAGAAATCAGCAAACGCCCGCCAGGCGCCAATTTGCGTTTAATTTGTTCCAGAAAAGCATCATGATCAGGCATATGCTCAATCACATCGTTGCAGACGATTAAATCAAAATACTGCTCAGGCAGCTCGGCTTCTACATCGTCATACAATCCGGCCAATACTTTATGAAAGCGTTGTTCGGCTTCGGCGCGGGCTTCAGCATTGGGCTCAACGCCCCAGTATTCGATCGAATCCGGGAAATGTGTTTTGAAATTTCCCTTGCCGCAACCGATTTCGAGCACTTTATGGATGTCGGTGGGAATCATAAACGCCATTTCGGGGCGGTTGCCGTGAAAGTATATATTTTCGTTTTCCATGTTTTGTCTGACCGTTTTTATTAATCGTTGTGAAATGAATTTTTAAGTATAGCGGATAACGTTTAAAAAACCTATTACTCAGCCTGATACCGGCAGCTAATAGGTTTTTATATGACATTTAGGCAACTATTGAACGGTTTAGCTGTTTTTTCCGCCTGTGCTTTTTCCTGTTTTAATTTTTCCAGCCGGTAATACAGTTGGCGGGTGGAAAGTCCCAACATTTGCGCGGCTTGGGTTTTGTTGCCGCGGCAATAGGCCAGCGTTTCTTCGATTTTTTCCAGCGAATGCGAATCGGCTTGCAAATAGGGGCGCGCCTGATTGCCTTGGATGGCAAAACCTTTGGGCTTATCCGTTTTACGCATCGGCTCGGGTTTGGGGAAAGTGGTACTGGTTAAGCCGTCGGTTTGGGCGGTGAGTAAATCCCATACTTGGTGTTCGTTGACCATATTGCCTTCGGCGTTGGCGACCAGTTGGCGCAGGAACTGTTCTAACTGATAAACATTGCCCGGCCAGTGGTAGTGCTGAAGTTGGGCGACGGCTTCGGCGGTGAGGTTCACATTGCGCTCGTTATCGCGGTTGATTTGGTGCAGGAAATAGGCCACCAGCTCGGGAATATCGCTGCGGCGTTCGCGCAGTGAGGGCAGGTAGATGGGAACGACAAACAGGCGGTAATACAAATCGCTGTCGAAATGGCCGGCTTCCACTTGTTCGGCCAAATCGTGCTCGGTGGCGGTGATGATGCGCACATTCAGGTTCACGGCTTGACGCGAACCGATGCGGGTAACGGCGTTTTCCTGCAACACGCGCAGCAGGCGAATTTGTTGGCCGGGGGTGAGGCCGGCGATTTCGTCGAAAAACAGCGTGCCGCCGTCGGCTTGTTCCAGCAGGCCGGGTTCGTCGCCGAAGCCGAAAATTTCGCGGCTTAAAGTTTCTTCGGCCACGCCGCCGCAGCTAACCTTGATAAAAGGCTGGCCGACGCGGCGGCTAGCGGTGTGCAGGGTGCGGGCGAACATTTCTTTGCCGGTGCCGCGCTCGCCGAGCAGCAAGACGTTGGCATTGCTGTGCGCCACTCGTTCCAATTCGCTCACGGCTTTAAGCAACGGGGCGGAAGAGCCGACGATGCCGTAGCGGCGGCTGTGTGATTGCAGGGTTTGTTTGAGTTTTTGGTTTTGCGTTTGCAGCACTTGGGTGCGCGCTTCGTTGTTTTCGTGGATAAACAGCAATTGGCCGACCAAGGTGGCGAGAATGCGCAGCAGCGAAATATCGTCGTGCAGCGCGCGCGGGCTGTAGCGGGCGCGGTGGCAGGCGAGTACGCCGAAGGTGCGGTTGTGGGCGGCAATCGGCAGCGCGATGAACATGGTTTGCTCATCCGGTAATTCGTGGCGCTGCACGGTGCGGGCGAGAAACAGCGGGTCTTCGTTGATGTCGTCGGCGACGATCATATAAGAATGGGCGAGCACCGCGCCGGTGATGCCTTCATTGGGCGCGTAAATGCCGCGCGCCACCTGCTCGGGTGACATGCCGTAGGAATAGACGATGGAGGCGTTTTCGTCGTCGGTGTGCTGCAACACGATGCGGCCTTGGTTGAGGCCGAATAGTTCGCTCATCAGTTGCAACATAATTTTCAGCGCGGTGTGGTGGGCGCCGTCGTCTTTGCCTAAGTTTTGGATAACCTGTTGTAATAACAACATTTCCTGTGCTCGCCAATCGTGGCGGGCGGCGGCGGTTTGCTTGCTCATGCTTGCTCTTTTTTTGTAGACAATCTTGTAATATTGTAAACAAATATAAGGGGCTGTCAATCGGTGTCTAGGGTAAAAAATGCCTGTCTGAAAGACGGTTTCAGACAGGCATTTTTTACTCAGAGGTTTTATAAAAAGAATGGCTTAAGGTTTCTCTTTCTGATGCAAAGTGATTGCGCTGAAGCCATCCAACGGCAGATAGCCAACAAAGTCGGCATTGCGGTTGAGCAATACCACCCAATCGCGGTTGCGATCGTTGGTAAACGGCAGAAAGCCAAGTTGCTCGGCGGGCAGGCCGGATTGGCTGACGGCTTTGGCTATCATTTCCTGTTGCTGCGGATAGGTTTTGTTCAACAACGAAACCGGCTGCATCACGGCAGTAATATTGGCGCGCACCGCAGGATTATCTGCTTGCCAGCGCGAAGGCAGACTGCTCGCTTCAATGCCTTTCATCATCAAATCAATATCGCGATTTTTTTCTTCGGTGGTTTTCGGCTCAGGCAGATAAACCCGTTTGGCACCCGACCAAGATAAAGGCGCATCGGCTTCTTGCTCGGCAATCTGGGCGGCGGTAACCACCACAAAGCGGTCTTTCTCAAACATCACCGCGACCGGCCGCGCCAATGAAACGGTGTGCAGGCCGTAGAGCAGGGCGGTGAGCTGGATGGTGAAAATCAGGGTGAAATCGGTCCACATCGCGCGGCGACTTTTTTTGGGGCTGGCCAACACCGCCATCAGCAGCGGGCCGCAGATGACATCGATGCCCACCACCATCCAATAAAGATCCAAGCCGCCGATCATTTGGTCGTAAGGGTAGGGGTACCAGAGTTTGAAGACTACCCAAGCCATCAGCGCGGCCACCAACAGGCTCACGCTCAAGTGGGCGCCTGCGAGTTTGAGGGCGAATTTCCAGCGCGGAGTGGCCGCGGTTTGATTGTTTTCCATGATAATGTGCGAAAAGTAAGAATTATGGTCGCTTATTTTAAAATAGACGGATATCGTTTGAAAATGCCTGTCTGAAAAAACCGCTATGCCTGTCTGAAAAGCGCATCATCTTTAAGCTTGCATTAAGCTTGCCGTATAATGATATGGCTAACAAACGGATAGAAAACGCCACGGAGTACGTGCCATGAACCCCGCCCCTTATGCCAATCCCGACGAAACGGAAATCACGCCGCAAATGCAGCAGGCCGCCAAGCGCAGCACTTGGGTGAGTGTGGTGGTCAACACCATTCTGAGTGCTTTGCAGATTGTGGTCGGCTTTTTTGCCCAGTCGCAAGCCTTGATTGCCGACGGTATTCACTCTTTATCCGATTTATTATCCGATTTTGTGGTGCTGATCGCCGGCCGCCACAGCGAGAAAGAAGCCGACGAAGGCCATCCTTACGGCCACCGTCGTTATGAAAACGCCGCTTCTTTGGTGTTGGGCGTGTTGTTGCTAACGGTGTCAGTCGGCATGATTTTCCGTGCGGTTGAAAAATTTACTGAACCCGAATCCATTGCCCAAGTTCATTCCATTGCTTTGTGGGTAGCTTTGCTGACTTTGGTGATGAAAGAGGGGCTGTTCCGCTATATGCTGGCGGCGGCCAAGCGGGTGCGTTCGAGTATGTTGGCGGCCAATGCTTGGCACGCCCGTTCTGATGCCGCTTCTTCATTGGTGGTGGCCATCGGTATTGTCGGCAACTTAATGGGCTATCCCTTATTGGATCCGCTGGCCGCGTTGGTGGTGGGCATCATGGTCGGCAAAATGGGCATCAGCTTTGGCTGGCGGGCGTTTCAGGATTTGATGGACGCATCGGCCGATGAGGCAACACTGGCGCGTATCCGCGAAGTGATTGTGCAGCAGCCGGGAGTGATTGGCTTTCATGATTTACGCACCCGTAAGCTCGGCGATATGGTGAATGTGGATGTGCATATCGAGGTGGAAGACACTTTGAGCGTGGTCGAAGGGCACGATATTGCCGCCCGCGTGGTACAGCAGCTTAAGAAATTGAACGAAGTGATCAGCGTGATGGTGCATATCGATCCGCGCAGCCGGATTTGAATCAGGGTTTTGCACCGAATGCGGTATCTATCTTGAAACAAAATGCCTGTCTGAAACCGTTTTTCAGACAGGCATTTTGTTTCAAACCTTACTTCACCGCTTGTCGATACCACTCAATAAACGCTTGCGGTTTTACATAGCCGAGCAGGGCGTCGCTGCGGTTGCCGTCGGCTTTCAGGACGAAAATGCCGGGCGGGCCGAACAGGCCGTATTCTTTTAACAGCGCTTGGTGTTCAGGGCTGTTGGCGGTAACGTCTATCGTGAAGAAGCGCTGCATTGGTACAGCGGCGGCGACTTCGGGCTGGTTGAGCGTGTAGGCGTTCATCTCTTTGCAGGAAACGCACCAGTCGGCATAGAAATCGAGCAACACCGGGGTGTTCGGGTCGGCTTTTAAGGCGGTGGCGATGGCGGTTTTGAGTTCGGCGACCGAGGTATAGTGGTGCTGACCGGGCGAAGTAGCTTGGGCGGGGTGCAGGGTTAAAAAGTTGTGCAGGGCGGTGCTTTCGCCGCGGTTACTCTGCCAGCCGAACCACAAACCGCCGGCGAGCAGGGCGCTGGAGAGCAGCAGCGAGGCGGTTTTTACCCGCAGCGGCAGGCGGCCGAGTTTGGACATTAATAAGCCGGCGGGGATAATCAGCAGCAGGCTGTACAGGCCGGCGGCGACACCGTAGGGCAGGTAGGGTGTGGCCAGATAAACGGCGGCGGCCAGCATGATAAAGCCGAAAGCGTGGCGCACGCCGGTCATCCACGGGCCGGCTTTGGGCAGAACGTGGGCGCCGAAGGTGCCGATTAATACCAGCGGCAGGCCGGTGCCGAGTGCGAGTGCGTAGAGCGCGATGCCGCCGAGTGCAGCGTCGCCGGTTTGTGCGATGTAGCCCAGCGCGGCGGCCAGCGGCGGGGCGACGCAGGGGCCGATAATCAGCGCGGAGAACATGCCCATGCCGAACACGGAAGCGATGCGGCCGCCGGAAAGGCGGTTGCTTTGCTGCTGGAAATAGCTTTGCAGCGCGGCGGGCAGTTGCAGGTTAAACAGGCCGAACATAGCCAGCGCAAACACCACCATCAAGGCAGCGCCGGACAGCACCACCCAAGGCTGTTGCAGCCATACGGTGAGCAGGGCGCCGGTGAGGCCGGCAGTGACGCCGACTAGGGTGTAAGTGAGCGCTAACCCTTGGCTGTAGACGGTGGTGAGCAGAAAGGCGCGGCCTTTGGAAGCTTGTTTGTCGCCGACCACGATGCTGGAAACGATGGGAATCAGCGGATACATGCAGGCGGTGAAGCTTAAACCCAGCCCGGCGAGAAAAAATGCCAACAAGTTGGTGCCAAGGGTATCCCATGAAAGGGTGAAGGGTTTGCCGGTAGCGGGCGTGCTGCCGCCGCCGGAAGAGGCGGGTGCGAGGAAGCGGTCTTTACCGCTGGGTGGCGGCTGGTTTTCCGGCTGGTAGAGGCCATCGCCCTGAATGGTGAAATGGGTTTCTGTTGGCGGATAGCACACGCCGACATCGGCACAGCCTTGGTAGGTGAGGCTTAGGCGGTAGCCTGCTGTCGGTTTTTGCCGATACGGCCAATTCACTTGCGCGGCGCGGTGGTAAACGGTTTGCCGGCCGAAAAACTCATCCTCTTTGATTTCGCCCGGGCTGAAGGTGGCTTCGCCCAATAAACCTGCCGGTTCGGTAACCGCCTCGATTTTCGATTGGTAAAGATAATAACCGTCGGCCACGGCAAATTGTACGTTGATGCCGTCTTGCGCCGCCAACACCTGCGGTGCAAACGCCTGCTCGGGCGGCAGCAGCTTGGAAGCGTCTATCGCATAAGCGGTGGGCAGCAGCGCCAACAGCGCTGCGAAAAACAGCAGCGCTTGGTAGAAAAAGGCGGGGCGGGGTGGGGTGTACAGCATAGCTAATTTTATAAACAACTATCGGAATGCCTGTCTGAACGGATAACGCATGAACTTAAAAACAACTGCTTTCGTCATACTCGGGCTTGACCCGAGTATCTCGTAGTCTTCTTGAAACTCAAGATACTCGGGTCAAGCCCGAGTATGACGATACTGTGATGAAGTCGTTTGGCTATATTAGTAATCACTTTTCAGACAGGCATTTAATCTGATTTAAGGATAAGCAATATAGGCATAAGCCGAATGGTTGTGAATACTTTCAAAGTTTTCGCTTTCCACCACGAAGCTGT
>CALFOA010000467.1 GCA_937919795.1 uncultured Neisseria sp. | reverse complement strand
ATATTGGGAACCGCGCCACCGTTCCAACCGCCGGCCGGTAGCCATTTGAGCCAGATGGCAAAAATCAACACCAGCAACGGCGCTTTCACAAAGCTGGGAATCACCACACCGGTCATCGCCGCGCCCATGGTAAGGTAGTCGAGCCAGCTGTTTTGTTTCAAGGCGGCCAACACGCCTAAGCTCACGCCCACCAGTAGCGCGATGGCAAACGCATAAAGGCCGATTTCCAGCGAAACGGGAAAGGCCTGTGCCAACAATTCGTTCACCGTGTAGTCTTTATATTTGAACGAAGGGCCGAAGTCGCCCACTGCCAACTGCTTGAGATAACTGAAATATTGCAGCCAAATGGGATCGTTTAAGTGATATTTGGCTTCAATATTGGCCAACACCTCAGGCGGCAGGTCGCGCTCGCCGGTAAACGGGCTGCCGGGCGCGAGCCGCATCATAAAGAAAGATACGGTAATCAAAACAAACAGCGTGGGAATGGCTTCAAACACGCGGCGGATGATGAATTTGAACATGGTCAGCGGTTTCGAAAATAGGGGCGATGGGTGTTATCCAACCATCAGGGTTTAGATGGCAGCCAGTTTTTGTTCTACTGCCTGCCACACGGCTTCCAGCGGAATGTGCGAGAGTAGGCGTTCGCGGGTGTTGACGTCTATGCTGTTGGGGTGGGGTAGTTCACCATAATCCCCCGCCCAGATCACCGTAGCTTGATCCGAATAAGGCCGCCAGCGGCTGACCCAACTGGGGCCAAACAGCGCCACTTGCGGTTTATCCAGCGCTGCGGCCATGTGCATCGGCACCGAATCGACGCCGATAAACAGACGAGCGCCGTCGATGGCGGCGGCCAGTTCGCGCAGGGTGAGCGTGCCGTTGAGGATAAATAATTGTCCGCTAGCCGGTTTCAGACAGGCCTGTAAGTATTGCAGCATTTGGTTTTCACGTTCGTCCGGCGCGGCGGTGAGCACCACATTTTCGCCGTTGTCTAACAGCTTTTGCAGCAGCGCGACGGTTTTGTCGTCGTCCCAGCATTTGAAAAACCAGCGCGAACCGGGGTGCACCAACACATAAGGCTGATCCAGCCAGCCTTGTGCCGCCAGCTTTTGCTGCAACGCGGCGCGGCTGCTTTCGGCTATCCCCATGTTTACGCGCGGCTGAATGTTTTCGGGTAAGGAGAGCGGACGCAATAAATTGAGGTAGTCGTCTGCGGTGTGAGTATCCATGCCGGATGGCTCGACCAAAGCAGTATGCAGCGTACGCCAAGCGAGGTTTTGGCGGTTGTGGAACTGGTAGGAAATACGCTGTTTGGCGCCGCTGTAAGCAGTGAGGAAACCGGCGCGCCAGCGGTTGGAAAAATTCAGCACCACATCATAACGCTGGGCGCGGATGCTGTTAGCGAGGCCGATTTCCAATCCAGCGTGTTTCAAGGCGCCTTGTTTTTTCCAGTTTCGATCAACAGTAAACACCTGATTGATAGACGGATTGTCCAGCAAAACATCTTGCATACCCTGATACACCAGCATATCGACAGTACACTGTGGCCATGCCTGTTTCAGCGCATCGGCGACGATGGTATTGAGCAGCACATCGCCGTGGTGCATCATTTGAATCAGCAGAAAACGGGCATGTTGCAAATCGGCTGGCATGGTTTATCCGTATCGAAGGTTGTGGGAAAGGGCATTATAACGATAGCGGGATAAGGCTTCCAGCATTCCAATGCCTGTCTGAAAAAATAAACAGCCGCTTATCTCATCATCACGATAATGCTATGATAAGCAGGATAACCGCACCGCGTAGGAAACGCCATGTCTGATACCGATACCGCCCGCCTTTATTCCCATTACCTTGCCCGCCATCTCGATAACGGCAATCTCAAGCCCGAGATTTTGAATCCTTTGCTGGAAAGGCCGCTTACCGAAGCCGATTTCACCGCGTTTGCCGACTGGCAGTGTTTGCTCGAATCGGAAAACGAGGAAGAATTGGCACGCCAGTTGCGGCTGTTGCGCCGCTATGTGATGGCGCACATCATCACGCGCGATATTTGCCGCAAAAGCGATTTGGCCGAGGTAACCGGCACCATCACCCGCTTGGCCGATTTTGCCGTTAATACCGCGCTGGATTTTGCTTATCACTATTATCAGGGCCTGTACGGCACGCCCATCGGCCGCTATACCCGCGAGCCGCAGCATTTGAGCGTGGTAGCGATGGGCAAGGCGGGCGGTTATGAATTGAACGTGTCTTCCGATATTGATTTGATTTTTGTTTATCAGGAAGGCGGCGATACCGACGGCAAGCGCGAGCGTACCAATCAGGAGTTTTTTACCAAAGTCGGCCAGAAACTGATTGCACTGTTGAACGACATCACCGGCGACGGCCAAGTGTTCCGCGTTGATATGCGTTTGCGGCCGGACGGCGATGCCGGTGCGTTGGTATTGAGCGAAACCGCTCTGGAACAATATCTGATTACCCAAGGGCGCGAATGGGAGCGTTATGCCTGGTGCAAAGGGCGGGTGGTGACGCCGCACCGCAACGACATCACCAGCTTGGTGCGGCCGTTTGTGTTCCGAAAATACCTTGATTTCAACGCTTATGAAGCGATGCGCGGCCTGCACAAACAAATTCGGCAGGAAGTGAGCAAACGCGGCATGGCCGATAACGTAAAACTCGGCGCCGGCGGCATCCGCGAAGTGGAATTTATCGCCCAGATTTTCCAGATGATACGCGGTGGTCGCAACAAAGCGCTGCAATTGAAAGGCACGCAGGAAACCCTGCTTAAGCTGGAAGAATTGGGCATTTTGGAGCCGGAAAATGTGGCCGCTTTGCTGGCAGCCTACCGCTTCTTACGCGATGTCGAACACCGCCTGCAATATTGGGATGACCAGCAAACCCAAATGCTGCCGCAAAATCCCGAGCAACAACAGCGCTTGGCCGAAAGCATGGGCTTTGCCGATTACGCCGCTTTTTCAGACAGGCTTCAGCAACACCGCAGCGTGGTAAATGTATTATTCAATGAAATCCTTACCGAGCCGGAAGAGCAAAAGCAAGAAGAAGCGCACGAACTATCCGGCATTTGGGAGCAAACGCTGGACGACAGCGATGTGCACGCCAAACTGGCCGCTTTAGGTTTTGCCGAGCCCGCTGCCGTCGCCGCGCGCCTTGAACAACTGCGCCACGGCAATAAATACCGCCAGCTCACCAGCCGCGCCCAGCAACGCTTTGATGCCGTGCTGCCGCAGTTGATCGAAGCCGCCGCGCAAAGCGGCAACCCCGACGCCACCTTATCGCGCCTGCTCGATTTTCTCGAAAGCATCAGCCGCCGTTCTTCCTATCTGGCCTTTTTGCACGAATACCCTAACGAATTAAAACGCCTGGCCGACATCATGGCGCAAAGCGCTTGGGTGGCTTCCTATCTGCAACGCCATCCGATTTTGCTGGATGAATTGCTCAGCGCCCAACTAATGGAAACCGAATACGACTGGCCGAAACTGCGCGCCGAGTTGGCCGCCGCGCTCGAAGCGCAGGAAGACACCGAAGCGCGTATGGATGTGTTACGCCATTTCCAGCACGCCCAAGTGTTCCGGCTGGCGGTGCAGGATTTGGCCGGCTTATGGGAAGTAGAAGCCTTGAGCGACCAGCTCTCTTATCTGGCCGACACCATCCTCGCGCTTACCCTCGATTACGCCTGGCGCGATATGCCGAAAAAACACACCGATACCCCGTCGCTCGCCATCATCGGCTACGGCAAACTCGGCGGCAAAGAGTTGGGCTACACTTCCGATTTGGATTTGGTTTATCTGTTTGATGATCCGCATCCCGACGCGCCCGACCTCTACGGCAAACTCGCCCGCCGCCTCACCACCTGGCTTTCCGGCAGCACCGGCGCGGGCACGCTTTATGATGTCGATTTACGGCTGCGCCCCAACGGCGAATCCGGCTATCTGGTTCACACCGTAGAAGCCTTCGAAAAATACCAACGCGAAAGCGCCTGGACGTGGGAACACCAAGCACTCACCCGCGCCCGCTACATCTGCGGCAGCCCCGCCATCGGCGAAGCTTTTGAAAACATCCGCCGCCAAATCCTCACCGAACACCGCGATACCGCCGAATTGCGCCGCGAAATCATCGCCATGCGCGAAAAAATGTTCCCCACCCATCCGTCGCTGGACAACGACGTTAAATACGCCCGCGGCGGCGTGGTCGACGTGGAATTTATCGTGCAATATCTGGTATTGTCCAAATCCGCCGATTGCCCCGAATTGCTGGAAAACTACGGCAATATCGCCTTATTGCGGATGGCCGCCGAGCGCGGTTTGATTCCGGCCGATTTGGCCGAACAAGCCCGCATTGCTTATCGCTATTACCGCAAACAGCAGCACAACACCAAACTGCGCGACGCCAAAAAAGCGGAAGTGGACGATTTATTATTGTCACACTACGCCGCCGTAAAAGCCTTGTGGCGGGAAGTATTTGGCGAAGAACCTGCGGTTGCTTGATGTGGTTGGGAATATATAGCCGCTAAACTTAAAAATAGCCGCCTTCGTCATGCTCGGGCTTGACCCGAGCATCTCTTGGGTTCCTTGAAGTAAGATACTCGGGTCAAGCCCGAGTATGACGATATGGTAATTGTAAGTTGTTTCGCAATAGAGAATGCCTGTCTGAAAGAATGTTTTCAGACAGGCATTGTTATCGATAAACAACGTTATCGCTATTTATTTACCCGTTTGCTGATTCTCAAAAAAATCAGCAATCTTTTCATTATTCGCCACAAATTCTGCAATCACGTCGGGATAATCCAAAACATTTTTATCTTCTTCAATAATGTTTCTGAGTTTTTCGGCAAATTGTGTGGGGTCTTTAGGGGTGGCAATCACTTCATATCTCAACAGATATTCCCCTTTCAAAATAGTTTTAACATTAAAATAATATCGAAAAGAGCTATTCGGGGTTTGCGGATTAAATCTGATAAAACTAATAGACAAAGGTCTAGAGATTCCGGGAAAGTTCTTATGGACAAGAACCCCATCACTCACAGGACTGGCTTTATATAAATCCATATCATTTTTATAAGCTAAATGCAGTTCTTTTATCCCTACTCGTTCATGAAATAAATATGCAAACGGATCGGATTTAAGCAGTTGTTTTTCCTGCTCGCTCAATGGAGAGGCCGGATACATAGTGGCCATCTTACTGTTTTCTTCTATTGCACACTCAAGTTTTGACGGGAATTCAGGTTGAGAAAAAACCAAACGCTCAACCCGCAGATCGATCACATCTGCAACAGTTTTACCCTGTTGCTGACTTCTAGGTACAGTTTCCGATATGCTGCTTATCACACAATTCGGCAGTGAGATAGGTAGTTCCTGATCAGAAACCTTTGATTTTAAATAAACAGTGCGAAGGGTTTTATCCGTATAGTCCATTTTGTTGGACGAAGATTCCTGCCCGCAGGCGGATAAGGCCATCAAGCTTAGTAAAGCGATATGTATTTTTTTCATTAGTCATCAACCTAAAGCATTTTATGAAATGCCTGTCTGAAAGCATATTTTTCAGACAGGCATTATTGTTGCAAACTAATAACCTTTCCGGTGCGCCAGAAATTTAAGCAAGCCCAAAA
>CALFOA010000466.1 GCA_937919795.1 uncultured Neisseria sp. | reverse complement strand
GCGCGCCTGCAACGCTTCCTGCAACAAGGTTTTGGCATCTTTGCCCTGATTGCTGAAATCCACGGTGCGGATACGCTCTTGAAACAGGGATTTCACCACTTTTTCGGCAGTTTGAAAATCGGCATCAAAATTGATGGCGGCAAAAATCGCCTCCATCGCATCGGCCAGAATCGATGGGCGGTTAAACCCGCCGCTCTTCAATTCCCCGGTGCCCAGAAACAGGCAATCGCCGATATTCATCTCCATCGCAATATCCGCCAGCGTACTTTCGTTCACCAAGCTCGCACGCAGTCGCGACAATTCGCCTTCACTCAACTTGGGAAAGGCATCAAACAACATGCGGGCGACGGTGTAGTTCAACACCGAGTCGCCCACAAACTCTAAACGCTCATTATTGCGCGCGCTGTAACTGCGGTGAGTTAAGGCCTGACGCAACCAATTGGTTTCTTTAAACTGATAGCCCAGCTGCTGCTGCACCCGCTGCATCGCAGCCGATTGGCGGGAATCTGTTTTCATCGAAAAAAATCACTCCAACCGGTTCTCGCCCGTTCTGGCTCGAACCGGAATCAAACAAAATTAGCGGATAGCGGTACCGATGCGGCTCATGTCGCCGAAATTCATCCAGATGAAAAACGCTTTACCCACAATCAATTTATCGTCCACAAACCCCCAATAGCGCGAATCTTCGCTGTTATCGCGGTTATCACCCATCATAAAATACTGCCCTTCCGGCACGGTACACTTAAACCACGAACCATCACGTGCGTATTGGCATTGATCCATAAACAGAAAATCGCGTACCGTCGGCGGATAGAAAGCCGGTTTTTCCACCATTTTCAACACATTAAATTGAGTATTACCCATGCTTTCCTGATAGGCTTGCGCCGTTACTTCCATTGGCCCTTGCACCGTTTGTTCCATATAACTTTGCTCGCCCGACTCATGATCCTCAACGGTTTTTCCATTCACAATCAAGGTTTTATTTTTGTATTCCACCGTATCACCGGGTATACCGACCGCACGTTTGATGTAATTCACACGGGTATCTTCCGGATAGCTGAACACCACCACATCGCCGCGATCAATCTGGCCGACCGGCACCAATACATTATTGATAATCGGCGTGCGGATACCATAAGCGTATTTGTTCACCAGAATAAAATCACCAACGATCAAACCCGGGCGCATCGAGCTCGACGGAATCTGAAACGGTTCCACCAGAAAAGTACGCAACAGGAATACCACCAGAATAATCGGGAAAAAACCGCTCATATAATCGCGGAAATGGTTGTCATCCCTAAATTTTTCGCTTACTTCCGGCGTATAAGTACGCGAATAACGGTGCCATGCCCACACCACACCGGTAAACAGCACAAAAATCAGCAACACGGCGGTAAAGCTCATCGATGACGACAAGATGCCGAACATCCCCACCATCATCAGCAAATAGCCCCATTGCAGGCCGCTGCTCCATTCGCCGTTTTCTTCGCGCTGTTTCTTGCTGATGGCAAACAACACAATGCCGGCCAACAACGCGCCTATCGCGCCCATCACCAAAGTATTCATTATTTATCACTCACTTGCAGAATGGCTAAAAACGCACTCTGCGGAATTTCCACATTACCCACCTGCTTCATGCGGCGTTTACCGGCTTTCTGTTTCTCCAACAGCTTTTTCTTACGGGTAATATCGCCGCCGTAACACTTGGCCAATACGTTTTTGCGCAAAGCTTTCACGTTTTCGCGCGCGATAATCTGGCTGCCGATAGAAGCCTGCACCGCGATATCAAACATCTGGCGCGGAATCAGTTCGCGCATTTTCGCCGCCAGTTCGCGACCGCGGTACACCGAATTCTGACGGTGTACAATCAGGCTCAAAGCATCAACTTTTTCGCCGTTCACCATAATATCAAGCTTAATCAAATCAGAAGGCTGGAATTCTTTAAACTGATAATCCAGCGAAGCATAACCGCGCGAAGTGGATTTCAGTTTATCGAAGAAATCCATCACCACTTCGTTCATCGGCAAATCATAAGTGAGCATCACTTGACGGCCGAGATACTGCATATTCACCTGCACGCCGCGCTTTTGGTTACACAGCGTCATTACGTTGCCAACATAATCCTGCGGCACCAGAATGGTGGCGGTGATAATCGGCTCCAGAATGGTTTCGATGCTGCCGATATCGGGCAGTTTGGAAGGATTTTCTACCTCGATTTTCTCGCCGCTTTTCAGAATCACTTCATAGACCACCGTCGGCGCGGTGGTAATCAAATCCATATCGAATTCGCGTTCCAACCGCTCTTGTATGATTTCCAAGTGCAGCAAACCAAGGAAGCCGCAACGGAAACCAAAGCCCAAGGCTTGCGACACTTCCGGCTCAAACTTCAGCGAAGCATCATTTAATTGCAGCTTTTCCAAAGCATCGCGCAAGGCTTCGTAATCGTGACTTTCCACCGGATAGAGACCGGCAAATACCTGCGATTGCACTTCTTTAAAACCGGGCAAAGGCTGAGGGGCGGGATTTTGCACCAAAGTGACGGTATCGCCCACTTTGGCCTGGCCCAATTCTTTCACGCCGGTAATCAAAAAACCTACCTGCCCCGCGCTCAATTCGGGCTTGTTCACCGATTTCGGGGTAAACACGCCAAGCTGTTCCACCTGCGATTCAGCTTTGGTCGACATAAAGCGCACTTTGTCTTTCAGCTTAATGGTGCCGTTTTTCACCCGAATCAGCATCACCACGCCCACATAGTTATCGAACCACGAGTCGATAATCATCGCCTGCAACGGCGCATCCGGATCGCCTTCGGGCGCGGGGACTTTGGCGACGATTTCTTCCAGCACATCCTCAATGCCCAAACCGCTCTTGGCCGAAGTGGTGACCGCGCCGACCGCATCGATGCCGATGATGTCTTCAATTTCCTGCGCCACACGTTCGGGATCGGCGGCGGGCAAGTCGATTTTATTCAATACCGGCACCACTTCCACCCCCAAATCAATGGCGGTATAGCAGTTGGCCACCGTTTGCGCTTCTACGCCTTGCGAAGCATCCACCACCAGCAATGCGCCTTCACAGGCGGAGAGCGAACGGGAAACTTCGTAAGAGAAATCGACGTGCCCGGGTGTGTCAATCAAATTGAGGTTATACACTTCGCCGTTGCGCGCTTTATAGTTCAAAGCCGCGGTTTGTGCTTTGATGGTGATGCCGCGCTCTTTTTCGATGTCCATCGAATCAAGCACTTGCGAACTCATCTCGCGGTTTTCTAAGCCGCCGCAAAATTGAATAAAGCGGTCGGCCAAAGTGGATTTACCGTGGTCGATGTGGGCGATAATGGAGAAATTTCGGATGTTTTTCATAAACTTGAATAAGCTGCTCTTTAGGCTGTAGAGGCCGCTTGCAGCCGCCTACAGCGGCGGTTCAAACGGAAATAAAATAGTCGGGTATTTTAGCTGAAAAATGCGGTTTCGGCTAATGATTACGGTGATAAATCATGCGCACAATGCCTGTCTGAAAACCCACTTCGTTCGTTTTCAGACAGGCATTTTATTATCTCGCTCTGCTCTCCAACACTTCACGCAACGCCGCTTCATCCAAATGCCAATGACAAATTTGCTGCTCCTCCAGCAGCAACACCGGCACCAGTTCATTGTATTTTTCTTCCAGCACCGGATCTTCGTCCACATCCAGCACTTCCAGTTCAAAACCATACTCTTGCTGGTAAGGCCGCAAAGCATCGCGCATCACATGGCATAGGCTGCAATACTCGCGGAACATCAAAGTCAGTTTCATTCGGATTCCCTCTTTTTTAAACAGAAAAGATTATACACCTGCCCTTTAAGTCGGGTGACAGACAGGCCGCTTCAACTCTATAATAAACGCTTTCCCAGCAGCCTTTTACAGGACCAGCGCCATGCTTAAAATCAGCAGCCAGTTTGACGGCGGCTCCATCGTAGTTAAAGACTTGAGCGACCCCGCCAACATCCGCCTCGATATTCGGGCAGACAACAACAACCCCGCGCACTTTACCCAATGGTTTTACTTCCGCCTGCAAGGCGCGGTATACACCCGCTGCGTAATGCATTTTGAAAACGCCGGTCAATCCGCGTTTACCGAAGGCTGGCAATACTATCAGGTTTGCGCCTCTTACGACCGGCAAAACTGGTTCCGCGTACCCACCCGCTATGAAAACGGCGTGCTCACAGTAGAACACACCCCCCTAGCCAACAGCGTGTATTACGCCTACTTCGAACCGTACACCAGCGATCAGCATTTAAACCTGCTGGGCGACGCCCAAGGCAGCGGCTTGTGCCAGATCGACGATTTGGGCAGCACCCTGCTCGGCCGCGACATCAATCTGCTCACCATCGGCAATCAGGCCGAAAGCGATTTGAAAATCTGGGTAATTGCCCGCCAGCATCCCGGCGAAACCATGGCCGAATGGTTTGCCGAAGGTTTCTTGTCGCGCCTGCTCGACCCGCAAGACCCGACCGCACGCACGCTGCTCGACAGCGCCACATTCTACGTGGTGCCCAATATGAACCCGGACGGCACCGCCTTGGGTAACCAGCGCACCAACTCAGCCGGTACCAACCTCAACCGCGAATGGCTGGCGCCCAGCTTGGAACAGTCGCCGGAAGTGTATTATGTGCGCGAAAAAATGCAGGAAACCGGTGTCGATTTATTTTTAGACGTGCACGGTGATGAAGACATCCCCTATGTATTCTTCGCCGGCACCGAAGGTGTGCCGAGTTACGACGAGCGTATCCGCCAACTGGAAGCGCAGTTTAAAACCGCCCTGCGCGCCGCCAGCCCGGATTTCCAAGACGAATACGGCTATCCCAAAGATGCGCCCGGCCAAGCCGATTTGCGTTTTGCCACCAACTGGGTCGGCCATCAGTTCAACTGCCTGGCCTACACCTTGGAAATGCCGTTTATCGACAACCACAACCTGCCCGACGACGATTTCGGCTGGAACGGCCAACGCTCACTGCGCCTCGGCGAAGCCATGCTCTCGGCGATGTTGAATGTGTTGCCGAATCTGCGTTGATTGCTTCAATCGTAAAAAATGCCTGTCTGAAAAAAATTTTCAGACAGGCATTTTAAATATGGGGCTTAGGAAGCAAATTTATTCCAAAGGTGATTCCTCAGCATCTCATGACACTTTCAACTGCGTTTACTACGACCTTTCGTGGTTTTACGACCACTATTGCCACTATCGACTGCTTTCTTCTTCACCAAAGTAATTTTACCATCTACCATCTGCAAGCTTTGCTGCTGAACCGCCTGAGTAGACGGCGCTGCTTTCTTGCTGCGGCTGCCGCCTTTCTTCTCGGTGGCAGGCTTGTTTTCTACCGGTTGATTTTTCGCTTTGGAACGGCTCTTAGAGGGAGCGGGCGCCGCTTCTGCTTTGACTTTTTTACCGGCCGAGCGTTTATTTTCCGAGCTGGAACTGTCTGCCTTGCGCGAAGGTTTTCGGCCTTTCTTGCCGACCGTACCGCCGCTGATCAACACCAAATCAATCTTGCTGGTATCCAAATCGGCACGCGCCACTTTTACCGTTACCCGATCGCCCATGCTGAAGCGTACGCCGCTGCGCTCGCCCTCAATCGCCATGATTTCCGGCAGATAGTTGAAGTAATCCTCACCCAAATCGCTGATGTGTACCAAACCTTCGATATAAATATCGTCAAGGGTCACAAACAGGCCGAAGTTGGTCATGCCGGTAACCTTGCCGCTGAATATTTCGCCGACTTTATCCTGCATATAATAAGTTTTCAGCCAGCTTTCCACATCGCGGCTGGCATCATCGGCGCGCCGTTCGGCAAACGAAGTATGCGCACCGGCTTGCGCCCACGATTGCGGCTGATATTTTTGCTTCAGCAACACGGCTTTAATCGCGCGGTGCACCATTAAATCGGGATAACGACGGATCGGCGAGGTGAAATGCGCATAATGCTCGTAAGCCAAGCCGAAGTGGCCTTCGTTATGCGCTTCGTACATCGCCTGCTGCATGGAACGCAGCAACATGGTTTGCAGCAATTCCTGATCTTCACGGTCTTTAAACTTAGCCGCCAGCTTGGCATAATCTTTAGGCGTAGGCTGGTCGCCGCCACCCAAAGCCAAACCCAAGCGACCGAGTTGTTCGCGCAAAGTCGCCAATTTTTCCGGCGTCGGGCGCAAATGGTTGCGGTACAACGCTCCGTGTTCATTTTTGAGCAGGAAGTCCGCCGCGCACACATTAGCCGCCAACATACATTCTTCAATCAGCTTGTGCGCATCGTTGCGCGTTACCGGTTCAATACGCTCGATTTTGCCGTTGTCATCAAAAATCATCTGCGTTTCAACGGTTTCAAATTCCATCGCGCCACGCTGACGGCGTTTTTTCTGCAACACGCCGAAGAGTTGGTAAAGCGCGCCCAATTCTTTCTTAAACGGATGATTACCGCCCTGCTGCAACCAATCCCACACCTGATTATAGGTGAGGCGTGCGTGCGATTTCATCACCGCCGGATAGAAACGGTAGTCTTTCACGTTACCGGCATAAGTGATTTCCATATCACACACCATGCACAGGCGCTCGACTTCGGGGTTGAGCGAACAGATGCCGTTGGAAAGGTTTTCCGGCAGCATCGGAATCACCCGACGCGGGAAGTACACGCTGGTGGCGCGTTCATAAGCATCTACATCCAGCGGTTCGCCGGGGCGTACATAATGGCTAACATCGGCAATCGCTACCACCAAGCGGAAATTGCGGCCGACTTTTTCGGCATACACCGCATCGTCAAAATCACGTGCGGTTTCGCCGTCTATGGTAACCAGCGGCAAGTCGCGCAAATCTTCACGGCCTTTGCGGTCGGCCGCGCGTACGGTATCCGGAATTTTGGCTGCGGCTTTTTGGCAGGCTTCGCTAAACACATGCGGCAGATGGTGTTTGCGCACGGCAATTTCGATTTCCATGCCGCTATCGGCATAATCGCCCAAAACTTCGGTGAGCTTCGCCACCGCAGGATGATGGTTTTCCGGATAGCTTTCGATAACCGCCATGATCACTTGGCCGGTTTGTGGCTGCAAAGCGGCCACTGAATCCGGCTCCAGCAGGATCGGCTGAGTTAAGCGTTTGTCTTCCGGCTCCATTATCGCCACGCCGCGTTCAACATAAAAGCGGCCGACCACATTAGTATTCGCGCGCTCAATGATGTCGAGTACTTGCCCTTCGCGACGGCCGCGGCGGTCAATACCAGCCGGGCGCACGGTTACAATATCGCCGTGCATCAAGTCGCGCATCTGGCGTTCGTACAAAACGAAATCGCCTTGGCCGGTGGGAATCAGCGGCACGGCAAAACCGAAGCC
>CALFOA010000465.1 GCA_937919795.1 uncultured Neisseria sp. | reverse complement strand
TCCGATCTTCTGGGTACCCGCCTTATTGGATGTGGGCGAAATCACGCTTGAAGGCAGCCGCAAAACCGAGCAGTCACGCGAATTTATGAATCTGCGCTCTTCGCTGAACTGGCAACCGAAAGACGGCTGGCAATTGCCCGATATCGCCTTGAGCGCCCGCCAAGAGCCACTCCGTAACAATGCTGCCCCCCGTTTTGCCAGCCAATTAAAAGGCAGCCTCAACTACCGCCCCGACGGCAACTGGCAAGGCAAGTTAGCCGGCTTGTTCGACCAAAGTCCGATGTCGCTCAGCGCCGTTTATCAGCGCAGCAACCGACACATCGAAGCCAAAGGCGAATGGCAGAAACTCAATCTTGTGCCCTATCTTCAAGATGTTAGCCCCGACAGCGGCATCAGCTATCCAGCTTTATTACAAAGCCCGCAAGCCCCTTCGTTGGCGTTGGATTTTTCCGTTGACACCCTGCAACTGCCCGGCCCCAGCATAGACAACCTGAAAGGCCGCCTACAGGCCGACCGGCAAAATCTGGCATTTAACGGCAGCGCCCACCTTTACGGCGGCAGCAGCCAAGGCAGCTTTGTGGTCACCAATACCCAACCGCTCAGTTATCAAATCAATCAACAGGCTACCGGCATCAACATTCTGCCGCTGCTAGAAGATGCGTTTGCCTACAGCAGCCTGACCGGCAATGGTAATGCCGCCTTCAACCTGAATGCTCAAGGCCGCAACCGCCAAGAAATCATTGCTTCGCTCAACGGCATTCTGCAATTACGCATTCAAAACGGTGCTTGGCTCGGCATGGATTTGAATCATGTATTGGCCGACAGCCGCCAAAACATCCGCTACGACCGCACCAACCGCACCCCGTTTGACCACTTTACCCTCAATAGCCGCATCATCGACGGCATTGGCCGTCATCAAAATGCCGAATTACGCTCCAATCAAGTACACATGCTCAGCAACGGCAGCACCGACCTTAAGCGCAGCATCTTGAAAGAAAGCCTGATCATCAGTAATCCGCAAAGCAACGCCGCACCGATTCCATTGCGCATCGAAGGGCCGGTTGCCAATCCTTCGATCACCATCGATTACCCCAGCCTCACCCGCGGCCTCTCTACCCCGGAAGAAAAACAGAAAATCATCGGCGATACATTAAAACAGCAGTGGAACTGGTTGAGCCGATAAGTGAACTGACAGCACAGCGGTGCCTGTGCACCCTAGCATCATGCTTCTAATATTTTTCAGACAGGCATATCCCCTTATCAAAAGCTACTAGCCCTAAACAGGAAGCTCAATCAACCACTTTGATGGATGCACCGATGATGCACCGATATGGTGCAACGGCCTCAGCTATTCTTTATTCAATATAAATTTCTTGAAAATTCAGTTATTTCACGATATAAGCGTTTGAATACCACAAGAGCAAAAAGAGAGAAACCATCATGAAACCGAAATCCGGATTTACCTTAACCGCCGCTACACTATTGGGCTTATCTGCCTGCGCCAGCCAACATGCGCCGGAAAACCCAACTATCGGCCATGCCGAGCAACAATGTTTGGCCTTGAAAGACGCCAAAATTGCCGATACTGAAATCAAGCAGGTGCAATGGAGCACCGGCGGTATCGATGCCGATAAAATGTCTTCTTTTACCGGCGGCTCGGCCAAAGAACAGCAGGTTAAGCCGCATTGCGTAGTAGAAGGCGAAATCGGCGCGCGCACCGGTGCCGACGGCAAACCTTACGGCACCCGTTTCCAACTGCGGCTGCCTGAAGCATGGAATAAACATTTCCTGTTTCAAGGCGGTGGCGGCTTGAACGGCTTTGTTGCCCCCGCGGTCGGCAATATTCCGGTAAAAACCAGCACAGCCGCACCGGCGCTGATGCGCGGCTATGCGGTGGTGAGCATGGACGGCGGCCACCCCACGCCCACCCCCGATTTCGGTGCCGACCAACAAGCCCGCCTAGATTTTGCCTACCAATCCACCGGCAAAGTCACCCAAGTCGCCAAACAATTGATAGCGCAGATGTATCAGGCCGCGCCCGAACACAGCTATTTTATGGGCTGTTCCAACGGCGGCCGCGAAGCCATGATGGCGATGCAGCGCTATCCGCTGGAATTTGACGGCATCATTGCCGCCAACCCCGGTTTCCGTTTATCGCGCGCCGCCGTCGCCCAGCAATGGGATTATCAGCAGCTGATGAAAGCCGCACCAACCAACGCCAAAGGCGAAAAAATCCTCGCCAACGCACTCATCCAGGCCGATTTGGATAAAGTCAGCCAAGCCGTTACTGCACAATGCGACGCCAAAGACGGCCTGAAAGACGGCGTGATCAACGCTTGGGAAAGCTGCAACTTCAAACCGGATACGCTGAATTTGCCGAAAGAAAAAATCGCCGCACTCAAAGCCGTATTTGACGGTGCCAAAACCAGCAAAGGCGAGCAGATTTACAGCGGCTGGTATTACGACACCGGCGTGAACCAAGAAGATTGGCGCAAATGGAAGCTCGGTAGCTCGCAATCCGGCACGCCCGATGCCCGCAGCGCCACCTTGGGCGCAGGCTCGCTGATTTGGTATTTTATGACCCCGTCCAACCCGAAGTTTGACTGGAAAGCCTTCGATTTCGACCGCGATACGCCGAAAACCTATCAAACCGGCGCGATTAACGACGCAATAGCCACCGACCTTTCCAGCTTCGCCGCGCGCGGCGGTAAATTTATCGTGCTCACCGGCGTTTCCGACCCGGTATTTTCCGCCAAAGACCAAGTGGACTGGTTCAAACAAATGCAGCAAGACACTGCCAAAGCAGCCGATTTCAGCCGCATGTTTATGGTGCCCGGCATGAACCATTGCGGCGGTGGCCAAGCATTTAACGATTTCGATCCGCTCACGCTGCTGGAAAACTGGCACGCTAAAAAACAAGCCCCCGAGCGCATGATTGCGCAGGGCAAGTCTTTCCCCGGCAAACAAATGCCGATTTGCGCCTATCCGAAAGTAGCGACTTATACTGGTGGCGATGAAAATAAGGCGGAAAGTTTTGAATGCCGTTGAGGGATAGCGGATGATGAAAACGCCGTATTCGGATAAACCGGGTACGGCGTTTTTGAAGCAGATAAGGCGTTGCGGGTGTTCAGAACTGCAGCATTATTGGCTTGGGTGGGAAGGTTTATCTTTATAAATAAATATTAGATAGATAAGCAAGAATAAACTCAAGAAAATCTTGTTCCGAAAATATTCTTGCATTGGACCTATTGTTTTTAAATTTTCTTCTATCCT
>CALFOA010000464.1 GCA_937919795.1 uncultured Neisseria sp. | reverse complement strand
CCGCGCCGGTGCCGACGTGATTACCACCAACAGCTATGCGGTGGTGCCGTTTCATATCGGCAGCCGTTTCGCCGCAGAGGGCGAAGCCTTGGCCGCTGTGGCGGGCAGGCTGGCACGCGAAGCGGTGCAGCAAAGCGGCCATGCCGTTCAAGTTGCCGCTTCATTGCCGCCGCTGTTCGGTTCTTACCGGCCGGATTTATTCAATCTCGAACAAGCCCCGGCGATTGCCGAACCTTTAATCCGCGGCCAAGCGCCGTATGCCGATATTTGGTTGGCCGAAACCCTTTCCAGCTTGGCCGAAGCGCGTTTTTGGGCAAACTCTTTGCCGGATGACGGCAAACCGCGGTGGCTGGCGTTTACCTTGGAAGACCACCAAGCTCATGCCGCACCGCTGTTGCGCTCGGGCGAAACGGTGCGCGAAGCGGCGGAAACCGCGGTCGCACTCGGCGCGGCGGCTTTGCTGTTCAATTGCAGTTACCCCGAAGTAATGGATGCGGCGGTTGCCGAAGCGCGCAGCGTGTTAGACCAACACGGCAGCCCCATGCGCTTGGGCGTGTACGCCAACGCTTTCGAGCCGAGCGATGAGGCGGCGGTAAATGCGGCCAATGAAGATTTGGATACCATCCGCAACGACACCGACCCACCCCACTACCTGCAATGGGCCAAGCGCTGGCTGGCAGCGGGAGCGGATACCGTCGGCGGCTGTTGCGGTATCGGGCCGGAACATATTGCGGTGTTGGCCGAGGGGTTAAAAACATAAGCGGCTTGATGGATTATTCGATTAAGCAAGCACGGCACTTTTCAAAACGCTTTCTGTCTTTCGAAAAATCAACGCCATACTCAAATTTAGTACAAGTACCTCAGAGCCATTAGATATGAATAATACTTCCCTATCAGAAGCCGATTATCTGTTTATGATTGAGCAGGCTGCCAAAGCGCCTTCGGGGCATAACACCCAGCCTTGGAAATTTAAACTCAACCAAAATAGTATTGATATTTATCCTGATTTCACAAAATCGTTGCCGGTAGTCGATCCAGATAATCGGGAATTATTCGTCAGCCTCGGCTGTGCGGCAGAAAACCTCTGTATTGCGGCATCGCATAAGGGGTATCAAGCAACGGTATCTATTGATGAGATAAACTGTGTTATTCAGATCCAACTGGCCAAACAGAATGGCAACACATCTTCTGCTTTGTTTTCTCAACTCTCTGCCAGACAAACAAACCGAAGTGTTTACAACGGCAAGATGATTTCTGACAGCCATATCGAATCATTGAAACAAAGTGACCCGGAACCCGGCGTTAAAGTTTACTTTTTCAAAAACGGTACTCCGGAATTTGATCGTGTTGCAGAACTGATTGATGAAGGCAACCGCAGACAGATGCAGGATAAAAAATTCAAAGCAGAATTGCAGCAATGGATGCGTTATAACAAGAAACATCAAGACGCCACACGAGACGGATTGAGCTATGCCGTATTTGGTGCGCCCAACTTACCCCGCTTTATCGCAAAATTTATTATTTCCCAAACCCTCAATGAGCAATCTCAAAATAAAAGAGATAGAAAAAACATAGCCAGCTCTTCTCACTTTATCCTGTTTACCACCCAAAACAACACGCTTGAGCAATGGGTAAACTTGGGCCGAACATTAGAACGTACCCTGCTCAAAACCACCGAAATGGGCATTTCACATGCTTATATGAATCCGCCCAATGAAATACAGGAGCTTTCAAAGAAAATGGCGCAACAATTGGGCATTATCGGTGAATATCCTACCATTCTCATCCGTGTGGGGTATGGCAAAAAGATGCCGTATTCGCTGAGACGAAGTGTTGGATAATTTTTGAACCGGCAAACATGAGTATGGCGCAACCCATATAAACAACTTAGTAAAAGCCTGTCTGAAATTTTCTTTCAGACAGGCTTTTATCATAATGGTAGAATTCTAACTTTTTCTAACAGAGAGTTTACATTCCCATGTCTTCCCGTTCCCAAATCGGCTTGGTCGCGCTCACCGCCTTGGTGATCAGCTCGATGATCGGCTCCGGTATTTTCAGCCTGCCGCAGAATATGGCCGCAGTCGCCGGTTCGCAAGCTTTATTAATCGGCTGGTTGATTACCGGCATCGGTATTATCTTTCTCGGCTTATCGTTTGCCAGCTTATCCAAGTTGCGCCCCGACCTAGACGGCGGCATTTACACCTACTCGCGCGACGGTTTCGGCGATTTGATGGGTTTCTTCTCGGCCTGGGGCTATTGGTTGTGTACCACCGTCGGCATCGTAGGCTATCTGGTGGTGGCGTTTGAAGCGATCGGCACGTTTACCGATACGCCAGACCGCGTTTTGTTTGGGCAAGGCAACACCTTATATTCCTTTATCGGCGCCTCGGCAGTGGCCTGGCTGATTCACTGGCTGGTGGCCAGCGGTATCAAACAGGCGGCGGGGGTGAATCTGGTGGCAACCTGCGTGAAACTGTTTCCGCTGGTGCTGTTTATCGGGCTGGCCGCCTATTTCTTTCAGGCCGATGTATTTATGGCCGACTGGGCTGGCGCGGGCATCAGCGAAGCCGCCGATGCCGAGAGCAGCATCATGGATCAAGTGAAAAACACCATGCTGATTACGCTGTGGGTGTTCACCGGCATCGAAGGCGCCGCGGTGTTGTCGAAACACGCCCGCCGCCGTGGCGACATCGGCAAAGCCACCGTTATCGGTGTATTGATTGCGCTCACGCTGTATGTAGCGATTACCGTACTGGCGCAAGGTGTGCTGCCGCGTGCCGATATCGCCGCGATGTCCAACCCTTCGATGGCGGGCGTGCTTTCGCACATGGTCGGCCATTGGGGGAAGGTGCTCATCAGCTGCTGTCTGATTGTTTCGGTGCTTGCTTCCTATTTGAGCTGGACTTTGTATGCCACCGAAATCCCGCATTTGGGCGCAAAAAACGGCGCCTTCCCGGCTTCTTTCATCCGCCTGAATAAAAACGAAGTGCCGCACGGCTCGCTGCTGTTCACCACCCTTACCGTGCAATTGTGCCTGTTTTTGGTTTGGCTCACCGGCAACAGCTATACCACGCTGCTGATGATTTCCACTTCGATGATTCTGATTCCATATTTCTTAATCGGCGCTTATTTAGTGAAACTTTCGTTCACTCAAAAACTGGCGGCGAAATATAAAATCATCGGCATTCTGGCGACCGCTTATGCAATGTGGATTGTCTATGCCGCCGGTACCGAATACTTGTTGTTCTCCGTGCTGCTTTATTTACCCGGCGTATTGCTGTTTCTTTACTCGCAATACCGCCACCACGGCAGCTGGAAATTTACCGGCTATGAAAAAATCGTGTTGCTGGTATTGGCGGTATTGGCTGTGCCCGCCGTGATGAAACTGGTGGAAAGTTTATCGGCTTAAGCAAGCCGAAAAAAATGCCTGTCTGAAACTTTTTAGGTTTTCAGACAGGCATTTTTATTTTCAATTCAAGCAAATACCTCGCTCAGTGCATCTACAATCATCTGATGGTCTTCCACATCGTCCATGCCGCTTACCGCCACCGTACCGACCAAGCCGACTTGATCAACAAAAATTGGAATCGCACCGCCTTTGAGTGCATATTCCTCATTCTCCAAACCAAAACACTGCTGCAAAGTCTGGCCGCGTGCTTCGCAATCCAAACGACATTGCAACGAGCTTTGTTCAAACAAGCGGGCGAGATTGGCTTTGCATTTGAGCCAGTGCAGCTTTTCGGCAGGCAGCGAGTCGTCCACATACAGAAAAACGCTGTGATTCAGGCGGCTGACTTCCACCGCAATTTTCTGATTGCATTCCTGCGCCCGTTCAATAATACGTAAACCCATTTCCAAAGCGATACGGTTGCTGAATTCGGTCAGGGTGATTTTGTGCATAAAGGTTGCTTTCTGTTTGAAGTTAGTGTGTTAATTGCCGAAATAAACGGCTTTTTTCTGATTATCTATTCCCGCTTCAGATTTATTTTTATTCATCCGAATCTATGCAATTATACTAAAACTCAATGGTGAAACGCCAATTTTAATCAATCAGCATATCAAGACACTAAAAAAATGCCTGTCTGAAACCCTGTAGCATCATCTGCATCCAAGGGTTTCAGACAGGCATTTTCAGCGTAAAGTATTGCTGTTAAGCAACGCTCGCTTCTTCGCTGCTCACCGAATCTTGACGGCGCAACAGCGTAATCAGTTCAGACAACTGGTCTTTCATCATACGACGGTCGATGATTTGGTCGATCGCACCTTTTTCCAGCAGGAATTCAGCACGTTGGAAGCCTTCCGGCAATACTTCCCGCACGGTCTGCTCAATCACGCGCGGGCCGGCGAAACCGATTAAGGCGTTCGGCTCGGCCACCACGATGTCGCCCAAAAAGGCGAAGCTGGCCGATACGCCGCCCATGGTCGGGTCGGTCAATACCGAAATAAACGGCAGGCCTTTTTCACTCAACAGATGCAGCGAAGCGCTGGTTTTGGTCATCTGCATCAAAGAGTTCAAACCTTCCTGCATACGCGCACCGCCGGAAGCAGCCACGCAGATAAACGAGCAGCCGTCGGCCACCGCGCGGCGTACACCTTCAACGAAACGCTCGCCGACCACCGAGCCCATCGAGCCGCCGATAAAGCGGAATTCAAATGCGGCCACCACCACCGGCAAGCCGTTCATGGTGCCCTTCATCACCACCAAGGCATCGTCTTCGCCGGTGGCTTTGCGCGCCGCGGTGAGGCGGTCGGGGTATTTTTTGCTGTCTTTAAATTTCAGAATATCAGTGGGTTTAACGTGGGCACCGATTTCGTCGCGGCCGTTTTCGTCCAGCAACAAATTGATCCGCTCGCGCGCGGTCATCGCGTTGTGGTGACTGCATTTGGGGCAAACATTATGGTTGCCCGCCAAATCAGTGGCATACAAAGTGGCCGAACAAGACGGGCATTTGCTCCACAGGCCTTCCGGCACCACAGAGGCGTTTTTGTCTTCACGTTTGATTTTCGGCGGTAAAATTTTATCCAACCAGCTCATGGTTTGCTCCTATGTTGGTATGCTTTTTGGGTATCCACAGAGACCCTATTGGTTAGCGTGCAGATAGTAAGTCATACTCCTGTCTGAACGCAAGCTTAGTTTATTTGGAAACATGCAATCAGGAGATGGCCTGTTTCAAGGTTTTCGCCAATGCGCCAACCGCTTCGGCTTCGCGCCCGCGGTTATCTTCAATCTCTTTGACAATGCGGCTACCGACAATCACCGCATCAGCCACCGCGCCGATTTTGGCCGCGCTTTCCGCATCGGAAATGCCGAAGCCTACGCCGATCGGTAGCGAAATATGGCGGCGCAATACGGCGATTTTGGCGGCTACTTCGTCGGTATCCAAGCGGGCGGAACCGGTTACGCCTTTGAGGGAAACATAATAAACAAAACCGCTGGCGAGCTTGCCGATTTCTTGCATCCGCGCTTCGCTGGTGGTCGGCGCCACCAGAAAAATCGCATCCATGCCGTTGGCCTGCAATTCACGCTGTAACGGCGCGATGGTTTCCACCGGGCTGTCTACCGTGAGTACACCGTCTACTCCTGCTTCG
The DNA here is from genome assembly GCA_937919795.1 of uncultured Neisseria sp. Classification (GTDB taxonomy): domain Bacteria; phylum Pseudomonadota; class Gammaproteobacteria; order Burkholderiales; family Neisseriaceae; genus Neisseria. Next base: position 800 of record CALFOA010000464.1, on the reverse strand, counting down.
GCAGCGGCGCGGGCGAACTCGGCATAGCCCATTTTGTGCACCGGATTGAGATAGCCCATCAACACCACCGGCGTTTCTTGATCGGTTTGGCGGAATGCGGCCACCACAGCGAGTACGTCTTTCAGCGAAACTTTGTTCGCCAACGCCCGCTCGGCGGCACGCTGAATGGTTGGACCATCCGCCATCGGATCGGAAAACGGCACGCCCAATTCCAAGATATCGGCGCCGTTGGTCACCAAGCTCTTCATCAGCGCCAGCGTGGTTTCGGTATCGGGATCGCCGACGGTAATATAGGGAATCAGGGCTTTTTGGCCATTTAAACGGGAAAAGGTGGTTTGAATTCTGCTCATGGATACTCTGTTGAAATCTGAAAAGGCTGCCCGCGATCAATAGGGATGCCTGTCTGAAAATGGACAATGCGGGTTTCTGCGAAACTAAAACTGATTATCACGCTATTGTAAAGGATATTGTTGCAATTGGGTAATCCGCCGCTACTCACCCATTAAACAAAACGTTCGTCTTTTTCCAAATAACGCCACTGGCCGGGCGGCAGCTGGCCGAGTTTCACCTTACCCATGCGGATGCGTTTGAGACCGACTACGCGTAAACCGACCTGCTCGCACATGCGGCGGATTTGGCGTTTTTTGCCTTGTTTCAGAATAAAGCGCAGTTGGTCTTCGTTTTGCCATTCCACTTTGGCCGGGCGCAGTTTTTCGCCGTCTAGGCTTAAACCGTGGTTGAGCAACAGCAAGCCTTCGGCCGACAATTTGCCGCGCACCCGCACCAGATATTCTTTTTCC
>CALFOA010000463.1 GCA_937919795.1 uncultured Neisseria sp. | reverse complement strand
AATGTGTTATAAAAATTTTTGCCAGAAAAAATAAATTGGCACGCTACTTGCATGATACTCAATAAGCACTATGCACAAATGCCGGAGAAATTACAGCTTTTGATGCTCAAGGTTGTGGGTTCGAGTCCCGCCTCTGCCGCTAACATCACTACGGCAGAGTAGCTCAATTGGTTAGAGCATGTATTTCTCTAATCCTTGTTGTGTAACGTGCCGCACCCTTTAGGGGCAATAAATACAGCAAGAAAGTACGCCATGTCTAAGAAGCGAAAAAACAGCAAAATAGAATTTCCCCCAATGATGTTTCCCTACATCCGCACGGCGAATCAAAATACTTTACAGCGAATCAGTTCAACCGATTACGGCATGGATGCCGAACAGCATCTTCAAGCGTTGCAGCAAGTGATGACTCTGCAAAACGGCTATCTTTCAGCAGATTTAGGCCAGTATTATTACCCTGCCGAAACCGTTGAATTGATGGCTTATCACAGCGAAGATGCCCATGCTTACACAATATGCCACCTGATGATAATACAAAGCGTATTGGCCGAAACCTATGGCTGCTTGCTTTCCTTCTATTGGAACCATTATCAGAAAAACAGAGATGGCCTGCCGCCCAGTATGCAGCAAGAATTGGATGCCGCTTATCGCTTGGCAGATGAAAAGGGCATGATTGATCATGATTGGGTTTAGCCATCTATACTGCACAGACCAACAAGCAATCGAATGCGTATTTGATATGATAAATTATTAAGAAAGAACAATAACCATGCAAAAATTCATCTTAATCCGCGGCCACCAAGGCTCGGGAAAATCCACTTTTGCCCGTGAAAAAATCTCCGAGTTTCAGCGCGATTATCCGCAGGGCGAGGTGGTGTATATTGAAAACGATTTGCTGCTTACCGATTCAAACGGCGTGTACCGCTGGTCGGGCGAGGCCTTGGATAAAGCGCAAAAGCAGGGCTTGGCGAAGATGAAGGCGGCTTTGAAAAAAGGGCAGGCCACGCCACAGGCTGATGTGTTGATTGTGAACGCGAACACTAATCAAAAATCCGCTTCCTGCATTCATTTGTTGCAAATGGCGCGCAAACACGGCTTCGCCACCGAAGTGTACCGCCTGCATAATTTCTATCCCAATTTGCACGGCGTGAGCGAAGCCGATGTATTGGCAGCGTATGTGAAGCTGAACCAAAACCGTTTGCGCGATGAAATTCATGTGGAAGCGGTGCAGCCGATTGCCGCCGAACAAGCGGCGATGATTGAGGCGATGCAAAACTTCGGCCAACAGCCTTTAGCATTTGATGAAGAGCGCCAAACCTTTGTCACCCGTGAATATCTGCAATTTGGCCGCCGTAATTTCACCAGCAAACCCAGCCGCTTGTATCCTGAGTTGCAGGTGTTGAAATACGCGCGTAGCGTGTTTTACGACAACCGCTTCGACGATGCCTTATTGGAAATGCGCGGCTTGGTGATCGATGCACAGCAAAACATCATCGTGCGGCCGTTTAAAAAAGTGTTTAACTATTCGGAACGCACCGCCAAAAACAGCAAATACCCGCTTGAGCTGGCCGATCACCACTTGGTAGACGCGGTGGTGAAGGTAAACGGTTTTCTCGGCTGCGCCACTTATGTATGCCTGCCTGAAAACCACCCCAGCCACGGCGCGGCCTTTAACCATCAGGTGTTGTATTCCACCACCGGCTCACTGGATAGCGATTTTGCTAAGATGACGGCGCAACACTGCGCGCCCTACGAAGCCCTGTTCCGCGCCTATCCGAATCATACGTTTTTGTTTGAAATCACCGATGAAAGCGATGTGCACATCATCAACGAGCGCTTCGGCGAAACCTTAATCGGCGTGATTGATGTGGCGAGCGGCCGCCAGTTGAGCGAGCGCGAGTTGGATGACATCGCCGCGCGTTTTACCGCGGAACACTCCATCACGCTGCACCGCCCGGCCATATTGCAAAACATCAGCTTTGGCCTTCTGAAAACGATGTTGAAAACGGTGGAACACGAAGGTTTTATGGTGTTTGATGCGCAAACGCAGGAAATGCTGTTTAAGCTGAAATCGCCGTATTATTTGGTTTCTAAGTTTTTAGGCCGCAGCAACGAAGGCAACTTAGGCCGCAAGCTGGATAAACGCCATGTGGATGAAGAGTATTATCCTTTGATCGACCATATTCGCGAAAATCAAGAAACCTTCAACCGCTTGGCAGAATTGGAAAAAATCGCGTTTATCCAGCAGTTTTTGCGTGAGAGCGTGTAGATTTTTATTCTTAAACCTCGAAGAAAATTTTGATAAGGGTTACAACATGAATGATTTATTAATATTGGTAGAAACTCTTCAGAACCTACTAATTTCACGGGCTACAGGGGGAGAAGAAAAAGCCTCGGAATATACTACTCTTCGGCAAGTAATTGTAACAAATGCCTCACTAGAAACGGTTACGCCAAACTTTTTGAAGACATGCAGAACACTTGATCAATTTTGGCAGTTTATTAAGTACGAATATGAAACGTATGCTGAAAGAAGGCAATTTATATGGAAAGAATTTCAACCATTATTACAACAATTAGAGCAGCCTAATATTGGGTCAGAGCATGTCGTTACACAGGTCATTGAAAGAGTGGATGCAGCCCATGTACAAGCTGCATGGATGAAAGCTTTAGATAGACGAATAGTTGACCCAGAAGGTGCTATCACATCTGCGAGAACCTTGATTGAATCAGTATGTAAGCATATCTTGGACGAAGCAGCTATTAGCTATGATGATGCTACGGATTTACCTAAACTTTATAAACAGACTGCTGAAATTTTAAATTTAGCACCATCACAACATACGGAACCAATTTTTAAACAAATTCTTGGAGGGTGTACGGCGGTTATTGAAGGATTAGGGTCATTACGAAATCGTTTGAGTGATGCTCACGGCAAAGGGAGAATTGGTAGTAAGCCTTTGCCAAGACATGCGGAATTAGCTGTTAACTTATCAGGCGCATTGGCAAGTTATTTATTAGCTACATGGGAGGCTAAAAGTAGTTTAGAAAGAAAGTCATGAATAAAATTTTTTTCACCTCAGACCTACACTTTTCCCACAAAAATATCGCCAAATTCTGCCCCCAGTTCCGCCCGGCCACCGAGTCGCCGCAAGAGCTGAACGAATTTATGATCGATGTGTGGAACCGCACCGTTGCGCCCGAAGATACGGTGTATAACTTGGGCGATGTGTCGTTTGCCCACGAAGTCGGCCAAGTGGCTTCGGTGTTGCAACGCTTAAACGGGCGGCACCATCTGATACTCGGCAATCACGACGGCATCATTGAGCGCCATGCCGATTATTTTTTGCAGACCATCAAGCACGACGGCCATCCGTTGCTGTCGTCTATCCAGCATTATCTCAAGCTGAAGCTGTCGGAAATCAATCAGACTTTGGTATTGTTTCATTACCCGATTTCCGAGTGGGACGGCTGCCACAAAGGCTGGTACCACCTGCACGGCCACCTGCACGACCGCATGGCGGAATTGCCGGGGCGGATTCTAAACGCGGGCTACGATATGCACGGCCGTTTCCTTACGCCGCAGGATATTGATGATTTTCTGGCCGGCTTGCCGAAGCTGGTGCGCCATCGCGATAAAGACGGCTGGGCGGAAGATAGGGAGGCGGCCAAAG
>CALFOA010000462.1 GCA_937919795.1 uncultured Neisseria sp. | reverse complement strand
ATTGAGCTGATGCTTGCGGTAGAAATCGTGCATTTTGTGGCATAAGTCTTGTATCCGCATTTTTTGGTATTGCGGATAGGCTTTCACCAAGGTCGGCAGCATGGACGCGACCGGTACATTGGCTTGATACAGCTCTTCAAAGCGGGCGATGGTGGCGACCAGATGCTGGAATTTCGCCATGTTTTCCGCCGGTGTGAGTAGGAACAGGATGGAATTGAGGTCGGCTTTTTCGGGAATCAGCGAACGCTCGCGCAGGTAGTGCGCCAGTACGGCGGCGGGGATGCCGGTGGCTTCGTAATTGCCGGTTTCGCGGTCGATGCCGGGGGTGGTCAGCAGCAGTTTGCACGGGTCGATGAAGTATTGGTTGTCGGCATAGCCGTCGAAGTCGTGCCAAGCGGCATCTTTTTCAAAACGGAAAAAGGCGATGTTGTCTACCATGTCTTCGCTGTTGTGATGCAGCCAAGCCTTGCCGTTGACCATCGGCGGGATAAAGGGTTTGATTAATTTACAGGTTTGCAGCAGCATTTTGCGTGCTTCGATGCCGCCGAGCACGCATTCGCGCCACATTAATTCACCGGCTTTGCCGTCGTGCATTTTGGCGTTTACGTCCAAAGAGGCAAACAGCGGGTAAAACGGGCTGGTGGATGCGTGCATCATAAAAGCGTTGTTGAAACGTTTGTGGTTGCAATAGCGCGCCTGCCCGCTGATGTGGTTGTCTTTTTTATGAATCTGGCTGGCTTGCGAGAAACCGGCTTGTTGTTTGTGCACCGATTGGGTTACCAAAATGCCGGGGTCGTTTTCGGTGAGGTTGAGTAGCAGCGGCGAGCAGTCGCGCATCATCGGGATAAATTGTTCGTAGCCCACCCAAGCGGAATCAAACAGGATGTAGTCGCACAAATGGCCGATGCGGTCGACCACTTGGCGGGCGTTGTAAATGGTGCCGTCGTAAGTGCCCAGTTGGATAACGGCGAGGCGGAACGGGCGCTCGACATCGGCGCGCTCGGGGGCGACTTCGCGGATGCGCTCGCGGATAGAGGCTTCGTCGAAATCGGCAGACGGAATGCCGCCGATTAAGCCATAGGCATTGCGGGCGGTTTGCATGTAAACGGGCAGTGCACCGGCCAGCGTTAAGGCGCCTTGGTGTACTGATTTGTGGTTGTTGCGGTCGAACAGCACCAAATCGCCTTCGGCTACCAGCGCGCCGATGGCCACTTTATTGGCGGAAGAAGTGCCGTTGAGTACGAAATAGGTTTTGTCGGCATTATAGACTTTGGCGGCGTATGCCTGCGCTTCGTAGGCCGGGCCTTCGTGTATCAGTAAATCGCCCAAACGCACATCGGCGTTGCAGGAATCGGCGCGGAACAGGGTTTCGCCGAAATAGAGGAAAAAACGGCGGCCGGAAGGGTGTTTGCGGAAAAACTGGCCGCCTTGGTGGCCGGGGCAGTCGAAAGCGGCGTTGCCGTAGTCGGTATAGTCTTTTAAGGCGCGGA
>CALFOA010000461.1 GCA_937919795.1 uncultured Neisseria sp. | reverse complement strand
TAGAGTACGGCAAAGCGAGATAACGCCGTATCAGTTTTTTAGTGCTTTCGCTATACCTATTTTTGCCCCTTCACCGGCCAGGTAATACACACCAAACACAGCAAAATCAGCACAATCCCCAGCCAGCCTTGCAACGGTAGCCGTTCGCCGACAATCACCTCTGCCAGCGCGGCGGCCACCACCGGCTCAAACAGCGTCAGCGTAATCGCCGTGCTGGCGGCAATGCGCGCAAGGCCGTAGCCGAAGCAGAGGTAGCCGATAAACATCGGCACCAGCGCCATATAAAGGCCGACCGCCAGATTGGTGCTCGAAGCCAGCAAAGGCGCGCCGGTGAACAGCAATACCGGCAGCAAAAACAACGCGCCGCCGCCGAAAGTGGCACCCATCGCCGCTTTGGCCGCCACTCCGTTCAGCATCAGGCGGCGCGCCGTCCATGAATAGAGCGCGTAAGTCAGCCCCGCCAGCAAACCCAACAGAATGCCGCTGCCGACCGCTTCGCCGCCTGCCGCGCCGTGGCTTTCGGCGGCGGCCAACAAAGCCATGCCGACCACGCCCAATACTGCACCGGCCAGCCAGCGCAGGCTCAAGCGTTGGCGGTCGAACAGATATTCGATTAAGGCCGACAGCAAAGGCGCCGAGCCGATGGTGACCACCGTGCCGACAGTAATCCCCGCCAGCCGCATCGAGCCGTAAAACGCCAGCGGATACACCGCCACTGCCAGCGCGCCGATCAGCAGCAACAACCAATGACGGCGCAAACCCTGCCGATGCTTCGCCATCGGCCGAACCGCCAGCAAGGCCTGCAACAAACCGCCTCCACCCATTGCCACCGCGCCGATGGCCATTGCCGGCACTTCCGGCGCAAACGCCGCCGCCGTACCGGTGGTACCCCATAAAGTAGCCGCCATCAACACCGCCAAGCTGCCCAGTAAAGTATTGCCCTGCCCTGTCGCGCTCATGATACCGCCCGCTGCGCTGAATTCAACAATTGCTCCGCCATCGCCGCCGCCTGCTGCATACAAGCGCTGCTGCCTTCCAACCCCGAGCGGGTAATCGCGCCTTCCAGCAAAAAAGCCAGATGACGCGCCAAGCTTTCAACCGTATGCCTGTCTGAAAACAGCGCTTGCAAATGGCCGTGCAAAATCTGTTCCACTTCTTCTTTATGCGCACGCACGATGTCGCGCCCGTCTGCCCCCACCGGCAATTCCGCCGCCGCATTGAGCAAACCGCAGCCGCGAAAACCGTGTTCATACGCCCGCTCGGCATGATCCTGATATGCGGCAAACACCGCCAACACCCCCGCCTGCGGCGTAGTCACCGCCTGCAAACGCTTGGCATACAAATCCAGCCATTCCTGATGGCGCACCTGTAAATAAGCCGCCACCAACTCGGCTTTCGATGCAAAATGGTTGTACAAACTCTGCTTGGCCACCCCCGCCCGCTTGGTGATGCTGTCGATGCCGGTAGCCGCAATGCCCTGCTCGTAAAACAACACCGCCGCCGCAGCCAGCAAACGCTCGCGCACCGGCAAATGGGTTTCTTCCGCCATGTTCTTTTTCCTTTTTAAGGCAAAATTTAGACCGACCAGTCTATCTAAACTTATACCAATCGTCAAACCGATTCGGAACCCTCTGCCGATTTTGCTTATCTAAATAAAATGCCTGTCTGAAAAACTGATCAGGCAGCTTTCAGACAGGCATTTATCCGGCCATAAACGCGAAAGGAACAATGATGACAGAACCCGATTTGAGCAAAATCAAGCCGCAGCCTTACGAAAGTTTTGAAGAAACCGAGCGCAAACACGAAGAAGAGGCGACTGCGGTGAACCCGCCGCTAACCGAGCGCCAGAAGGAAATCGTACGCGAACAAAGTGGTATCAACCCGGTCAGCCAAACGGTGGGCGATGCGCTGAAAGATGCAGATGAGGTGCCGGAGACGGAAGATCGATTTAAGGATAAGGAGTGAGCCGCTTGATCAGCCCATTCCGTCATACTCGGGCTTGACCCGAGTATCTGGTCGCCTTGAAGAAGCAAAAAGATACTCGTGTCAAGCCCGAGTATGACGTACTTAATTTACTGGTTTCAAAACACAAATGCCTGTCTGAAAAAATAGTTTTCAGACAGGCATTTCTTCATATACCGATATAGCGGAAAAAATTATTTTTGCCACAAGGCAGCAAGCCGCAGATAGTACAAGTAGTACGGCCAGGCGCAGCAACGCCGTGGCAGAAATAAAGTTTTTTCGCGATAAACTTAAATCTTACACGCACCACCGGCGCAGGCATCCTCTTCCTTATCGGTGTCCACGCCGCCTTCTACGGTAACGCCGTCGAAGCCGTCGAGCAGATTATCCAAGTTATCCAAATCAAAATCTTGTTCGTCCATCATCATAACCTTCTGTTGAGATATTTAACAGTATGGAGTCATCCGCCCGCAATATCAAGCCAACATGCCGCTTTGGTTCAATATAAACAGCAAGGCAAAGCCGCTCAAATACAGCAAGCCCACCCAAGCCAAGCCCATCAGCCACGGTTGCAGCTTGTGTTCGCCCTTACGCACCAACGCCAGATTCAGATAAGCAAACACAGGCGTGCTCACAAAAGAAGCAATCATGGCAAACTTCAGCATAGAGAGCACAGCGCCTTTAAAAAACAGGATGATGCACAAGCCCACAATGGCGGCAAAAATAATCCACACCGCCAGAATGCGGTTGCTGCGTTCGCTCTCCGGGCGGCGCAAAATCAAGCGCAACGATTCCATATTGGTGCGTGAATAGCCGTCAATCACCGTAATCGTGGTGCCGTACATACAAGCCAGCGCAATAAAGGTGACCAGCATGCGCGACCACTCACCGATGGTGCGGGCATACATATCAATCAGCTGGCCGATATACGCACCGCCGGCCATTTTCACTTCACTGCCCGAGCCATATTGCACCAAGGCGCCCAAGGCCAAAAACACCAGCGCCAGAATCGCGGTGCTGATGTAGCCGACATTAAAATCAAACAAGCCGTCTTCATAACTCACCTTTTCCAGCTTACGCTTGGCCGATACCCACAGCGAATTGATGGCCGAAATCTCAATCGGCGCCGGCATCCAGCCCATCAAGGCCACGATAAACGCCAGCGCGCCGAGATTCCACGGATTCGGCTCGATAAAATCCGGCTGCATCTGCGCGCCCTTGCTGGCCGCCACTGCCACTGCCGCTACCGTGGTAATCGTCAAACTAATCATGATGATTTTCGACATCGCATCCACCGTGCGATACGGGCCGACCAACAGCATCAACACCGCCGAAGCCAATACCGCCACCGAAAGCGCGTTCATCGACCAATCGCCCGGCAATACAAAGCTCAAAATCGCCGCACACAACATGCTCACCGCTGCGGTGTTAATCACCGTGGCAAACAGGTTTAATACAAAGAAAATCCACAAATACACCCGGCTTTTTTCAGCATAGCCTTCGAGCAGGCTCTTGCCGGTTTCCAGCGTATATTGCGGGCCGAAACGGAAAAACGGGTATTTAAACAGATTGGCTAACACGATAATCAGCGCCAACTGCCAGCCGTACAAAGCCC
>CALFOA010000460.1 GCA_937919795.1 uncultured Neisseria sp. | reverse complement strand
ACTTCGCGGTTTCTGCTGATGCAAAACCGGTATTGGAAATTCAATTGAAATACTATGCAGGCCGTCCGGTTATCGAGCAAATTAAACGTGTTTCACGTCCTGGTTTGCGCGTATACAAAGGTTCTGGTGAGATTCCAACTGTAATGAACGGTTTGGGTGTTGCTATTGTTAGTACTTCAAAAGGCGTAATGACTGACCGTAAAGCCCGTGCCGCTGGCATCGGTGGTGAGTTATTGTGCGTCGTAGCCTAAAGGAGCGTTTAAGATGTCTCGCGTAGCGAAAAATCCAGTAACTGTTCCTGCTGGCGTAGAAGTTAAGTTTGGAACTGAATCATTGACCGTAAAAGGTAAAAACGGCGAATTGGCCTTTCCTTTGAGCAATGATGTAAAAATTGAGTTGAACGACGGTCAATTGACTTTTGCTGCTGTAAATGACAGCAAACATTCAGTGGCGATGTCTGGTACTGTGCGTGCGATTGTTGCCAATATGGTAAAAGGTGTTGCAGAAGGTTTTGAGAAAAAACTGCAACTGATTGGCGTAGGTTACCGTGCACAAGCTCAAGGTAAAACATTGAACCTGTCTTTGGGTTTCTCTCATCCGGTGGTATACGAAATGCCAGAAGGTATTACCGTTCAAACCCCGTCACAAACCGAAATCGTACTGACCGGTGCCGACAAGCAAGTTGTGGGCCAGGTTGCTGCTGAGATTCGCGCTTTCCGTCCGCCTGAGCCTTATAAAGGTAAGGGTGTGCGTTATGTGGGCGAAGTGGTTGTGATGAAAGAAGCTAAGAAGAAATAATTGAGGCCTCACAATGGATAAACATGCAACAAGACTCCGTCGTGCACGCAAAACTCGTGCCCGTATTGCGGATTTGAAAGTGGTTCGTCTGTGTGTATTCCGCACAAACAGCCATATTTATGCTCAAGTAATCAGTGCTGAGGGTGATAAGGTATTGGCTTCTGCCTCTACTTTGGAAGCTGAAGTTCGTAGCAGCCTGAAAACCGGCAGCAATGTTGAAGCTGCTATCTTGGTCGGTAAGCGCATTGCTGAAAAAGCAAAAGCAGCCGGTATCGAAAAAGTTGCTTTTGACCGCTCTGGTTTTCAATATCACGGTCGCGTAAAAGCTTTGGCTGAAGCTGCCCGTGAAAACGGCTTGAGCTTCTAAGAAAGATTTTGGAGATCTGACATGGCAAAACATGAAACAGAAGAGCGCGGTGACGGCCTGATTGAAAAGATGGTGGCTGTAAACCGTGTAACCAAAGTGGTTAAAGGCGGACGCATCATGGCGTTCTCGGCTTTGACCGTGGTAGGTGACGGCGATGGCCGTATCGGTATGGGTAAAGGTAAATCGAAAGAGGTACCGGTAGCTGTACAGAAAGCAATGGATCAAGCCCGTCGTAACATGATTAAAGTACCGTTGAAAAACGGCACCATTCATCATGAAGTGATCGGTAAGCATGGTGCAACCCGTGTATTTATGCAACCTGCCAAAGAAGGTAGCGGTGTAAAAGCGGGCGGTCCGATGCGTTTGGTATTCGATGCAATGGGTGTGCATAACATCTCTGCTAAAGTTCACGGTTCTACCAATCCGTACAATATCGTACGAGCCACTTTGGACGGCTTGTCTAAGCTGTACACTCCGGCTGAAATCGCTGCTAAGCGCGGTCTGACCGTTGAAGACATCTTGGGAGCGAACCATGACTGAGCAAAAGAAAATCAAAGTAACCTTGGCTAAAAGCCTGATTGGTACTATTGAGTCACATCGCGCTTGTGCTCGCGGTTTGGGCTTGCGTCATCGCGAGCATACCGTTGAAGTATTGGATACCCCGGAAAATCGTGGCATGATTAATAAAATCAGCTACCTTTTGAAAGTGGAGTCATAATATGTTGTTGAACACCATTAAACCTGCTGAAGGTGCAACAAAAGAGCGTCGTCGCGTAGGCCGTGGTATCGGTAGCGGCTTGGGTAAAACTGGCGGTCGTGGCCATAAAGGTCAGAAGAGCCGTTCTGGTGGTTTCCATAAAGTGGGTTTCGAAGGCGGTCAAATGCCTTTGCAACGTCGCTTGCCGAAACGTGGCTTCAAATCATTAACTGCTGCTCAAAATGCTGAAGTACGCTTGGGCGAGTTGAACTTGGTTGCGGTTGAGGAAATTGATGTTCTGGCTTTGAAACAGGCCGGCTTGATTCCTGCTGGTGCCTTGAATGTTAAAGTGATTGCTTCTGGTGAAATTGCCAAAGCGGTAACTTTGAAAGGTATCAAAGCAACTAAAGGCGCGAAAGCTGCGATTGAAGCGGCTGGTGGCAAAGTAGAAGAGTAAGGCTAAAAGACAAAGTGGCAAATCGACAAGCATCATCTGGTATGGCAAATCTTAGTGATCTAAAGAAACGGTTGGTATTCCTTATCGGGGCATTAATTGTTTTTCGAATAGGTGCGCATATCCCGGTGCCGGGTGTAGATGCAGCCGCTTTGGCTAAGCTCTATGAAAGTGCGGGAGGTGGAATCCTGAACATGTTGAATATGTTCTCAGGAGGCTCACTTCAGCGCTTTAGTGTTTTTGCTATCGGGATTATGCCTTATATCTCGGCATCCATTATTGTTCAGTTGGCTTCTGAAATTATGCCTTCACTGAAGGCTTTGAAGAAAGAAGGCGAAGCAGGGCGTCGTATTATTACAAAATATACTCGTTATGGTACCGTTCTGTTAGCGACTCTTCAAAGTTTCGGTGTGGCGACTTTTGTCTATAGCCAGAACATTGTAGTA
>CALFOA010000459.1 GCA_937919795.1 uncultured Neisseria sp. | reverse complement strand
CGTTCCGCTTGTCTGCGGGCGAGCCGCCCGCGCTCCCAAGTACATAGCCCTAATAGTCAATATCATAAAAATGCCTGTCTGAAAAAAACTTTCAGACAGGCATTTTTATGAATAAGCAAACCAAGAAAAACTATTTCCCTTTCACCTCAATAATCCACACTTCCGATTGCGAACCCAAGCGCAGAGGCACGCCCCAGAAGCCGTAGCCGGAAGTTACAAAAAAGTGGCCGTTGTTGATTTGCTCGTAACCATAATGCACACGGTTGAGCAAACGCACAATCAGGTTGGCCGGCGCCACTTGGCCGTTGTGCACGTGGCCGGATACCTGCACATCCACCGGCAGCTTGGCGTGTTCTTCAATGCCGGTCGGGCGGTGATCCATCAGCAATACCGGCAGCTCGGTGTTTTGGTTTTCTAACAGTTTGGCCGTACTCGGGCGGTTTTTATCCGTATCGTCGTTACGCCCTACTACCAACAGGCGGTTATCGACCACTAGGCTTTCGTTGGCCAACACGCGGATACCCGCATCGGTCAGCTCTTGATGAATCTCACGTTGGTGGCCGAACAAATCGTGATTGCCCAACGTGGCATACACCCCCAACGGCGCGCGCAGTTTTTTCAAGCTGGGCTGCATGTTTTCCGCGCGGTAGGCATCAACATTATCGTCCATCACATCACCGGGGATTAAAATCATATCCACCTTCTCGCGGTTCATAATCGCCGCCAAATCATCCAAGCGTTTGGTGCCGAACAGCTTGCCGATGTGCATATCGCTGGCCATGCCAATGCGCAGCGGCTGATCCAATTTTTTATTGATGGTAATTTCTGCATGGCGCACCACCGGCGTATAAGCATTATGCAACGCCCAACCGAACAAACCCGCCACAAACAACGGTGCAAATAAGCGCAGGCTGCGCGACATCGGCTTTTGCGGCATAAAGCGACGCAGCAGCAAATACAGCAAGAAAGTGGCCAGCGCGGCATACATCACAAACAGCAGCAACACCATCCACAGCGCCATCCAACGGAATATACCATGCCCCAGTTGCAACACCAGCCCGGCAATTAAGGAATTGGTGACCGCATACGCCGCAATCATCAGCCAACGCCGTCGCTTGGGCGCTACCCACGGCGCAAACAACCATTGCAGCGAACGGCCAAGGCCAAAGGTAAACAGCTGCAAGGCCAGCAGCACCAGAACAAAAATCACACTACGCATATTAGCTTTCCCATCATTAAGGCGGCGGATTCTAACACGCGATAACGGCAGGAAAAGTGTTGAAAGGTAAAGAAAAGCAAGTAGTTGGAAGAAACTGAATCCCTATTTCGTATCTTGAATAGGCCTGTCTGAAAACGAGCGAAGTGAGTTTCTGCGAAGCTAAAGTCTGTCTCAGTCCAAAATACCCCCACCGAAAGACAATGCTATAATCCCCCACTTCCAGCCGTTTACAAAGCAGATAAACCATGTACGACCACGTATCCTTCCACCTCGATGAAGACTACCCCGCCGATTTGCCCGCGCACCACGCCGCGCACCACATCGGCTATTATTACGCTTGGGCGGTTTCGCAGAATCTGCACAGCGAAGCGGCGGCCAGCCTACCCGATTTCGATAAACTGCAAAGTGGCGCGATTTCCGGCGCCAAGTTTGTGCTCGAACAATTAAACGGCGGCATCGATGAAACCTGTTTCAACGATTTAGGCAATCGCTTCACCCGCTATTACTACGCCGATGAAGACGAAGGCTACGGCCTGTTTATGGAAGACTATTTCACCACGCTCGGCATTGAAGACGACAGCATGTTCTACCTCACCGCCAACAGCCCGGAAAATCAAAGCCTTTTGAATACAGTGTTTCAGACAGGCTTTGAGCGCTGGCAAAACAGTTTGAAATAAAAGGCCTGTCTGAAAATGAAGAAAACCCTAGCCATCAGCGCCAACCAATTCGCCCACGGCGGCGGTATGGAGAGCTACACTTTTGATTTGGTGCGCGCGCTCTCGCAAGAGCCGGATACCGAAGTGAAAGTGTATGCCGCCAAATTCAACACTTCGCTGCCGGAATATGCGCTGATTACCCCCGAGTTAATCCCGCAAAAACGCATTCCGAAAAAGTTGCGGCCTTTTTTCTTTGCGCCACAACTCACCCGCCGCCGCCCGGCAAATGAACCTTTGATTGCCTGTAATCCGGCAGATTACGCCGATGTATTTATCTGCGGCGGCAATCACTTAGGCTATCTGCGTGCGATGGGGCAAAGCGCCAATGTGCTCGACAAACTCGCCATTCGTCGCAACCGCAGCAATTACGCCACCGCCAAAAGCATCATGGCGCATTCCGAAATGATGCGGCGTGAACTGATTGAGTTATACGGCGTACCGCCCGAAAAAGTCCGCACCATCCACCCGCCTGCCGACACCGTCCGCTTCTTCCCCAAGCCGGAAGAAATCGCCGCCACCCGCGAACGCTACGGCTGGCGTGACGATGAAACCGTGTTCCTGTTCCCATCCACCGGCCACAAACGCAAAGGCTTAGACTTGCTGGCCGCCTTTTTCGAGCAAACCGATTTACCGGTGAAACTCGCAGTGGCCGGCTCGCCGCTGCCGCGCCCGATGCGCAATGTTCAAGAACTCGGCTTCTGCAAAAACATGCCCGAGCTATACCGTGCCGCCGATTACACCATCATGGCCTCGCTGTTTGAACCCTTCGGCTTGGTAGGGATAGAATCAGTATTGTGCGGCACCCGCGTGGTGTTGTCGGACAATATGGCTTGCTGCGAAGTGATGAACGAAGAAGCCGGTTTTTTCTTCCCGCGCAGCCAGCCGGAAAAACTCGCCGAAGCGGTAGCCAAAGCGGTGGAATTAAAACGCAGCGGCCGTCACAAACTCAGCGAGCCCTTCGCCGCACTCAGCTATAATCCCACCCTTGAGCACCACATCACGCTGTTGCATGAAATGCTGAACCATTCATCATCTTAAATCCTTTCAGACAGGCATTATATGAAACTGATTATTCTCGACCGCGACGGCGTGATTAACCACGACCGCGACGATTTTGTGAAATCGGTAGACGAATGGATACCGATTGAGGGCAGCATGGATGCCATCGCCTTCCTCACCCAAGCCGATTACACGCTGGCCGTGGCCACCAATCAATCCGGCATCGGCCGCAAGTATTACGGCATCCAAGAACTCAACGAGATGCACAACAAAATGCACCGCCTTGTGCAGCAAGCTGGCGGCCAGATAGACGGCATCTGGTTTTGCCCGCATACCGCCGCCGACGAATGTAACTGCCGCAAGCCCAAGCCCGGCATGGTGGAAGACATCATCGCCCGCTTCAACGCGCGCGCCGAAGACGTTTATATGGTGGGCGACAGCCTGCGCGATTTACAGGCCATCGCCGCCGTCGGCGGTAAAAGCGTGCTGGTGCTGACCGGCAAAGGCCAAAAAACGCTGCAAAACGAAGGCGACCAATTGCCCGAAGGCACGCTGGTGTTTGATAATTTAATGGCGTTTTCGCAATACATTATGCAGCAACAGGCTTAAGCTCAATGCCTGTCTGAACGCTCAAAATATCCTGTTTAGGAAAACCATGTTACTGATTAAAAATTTGATTTACTGGATTATTCTGGTCATCAGCGCCCCGATTGCCTTTATCTTCACCGTGTTATCGCT
This sequence comes from uncultured Neisseria sp., assembly GCA_937919795.1. Taxonomy (GTDB): domain Bacteria; phylum Pseudomonadota; class Gammaproteobacteria; order Burkholderiales; family Neisseriaceae; genus Neisseria. The sequence continues at coordinate 6,155 of CALFOA010000459.1, read as the reverse complement.
GCCCTTCCCGCAAGGCCCCAACAAAGTCGGCCGCGCTTGGGCACGCTTGTTATTGTGGTCGCTGAAAAACATCATCGGCCTTAACTACAAAGTAAGCGGATTAGAAAACATCCCCAACCGCCCATCAATTATCTGTTCCAAACACCAATCCGGCTGGGAAACATTGGCCTTGCAGGAAATTTTTCCGCTGCAGGTATTTGTTGCCAAAAAAGAACTGTTCCGCTTACCCTTCTTCGGCTGGGGGCTGAAAATCGCCAAAACCATCGGCATCGACCGTTCCGCCGGTGCCAAAGCCACGCAGGAATTATTGAAACAAGGCATGGCGCGCAAACAGGAAGGCTTCTGGATCAATATCTTCCCCGAAGGCACCCGCATCCCGCCCGGCGAGCGCGGCAAATACAAACAAGGCGCCGCCCGTATGGCCAAACTGTTGGAAATGGACATGGTACCGGTAGCACTCAACAGCGGCGAATACTGGCCGCGCAATTCGTTTTACAAATACCCCGGCACCGTTGAAGTGGTGATCGGCGAGCCGATTGCCCACGACAGCGGCGAAGGCCCCGAGCTCACCAGCCGCTGCGAAAACTGGATTGAAACGCAACAGCAACTGATCAGCGGCCAAGGCCCGTGTGCCGCCAAAGCCACCCTTAGCGAGTAACACTTAAAACGGCGTCTCTTTTCAGCAAGCGGCGCCGTTCAATCAGGAACATTATGGCTCCCAACGACCAACTCATCATCGACCACACCTGCCAATGGCTGGAAAAAGCCGTCATCGGCCTTAACCTTTGCCCGTTTGCCAAAGCGCCTTATATCAAAAACCGCGTACGCATTGTGGTGAGCCACGCCAAACATACTGACGGCTTTCTCGAAGACCTCGACCGCGAGTTACTGTATCTGGCCGAAACGCCCGCCGAAGAAGTGGAAACCAGCTTATTGATCCACCCCGATTTATACAGCGACTTCTTTGCCTTCAACGACATGCTGGATTTCGCCGACCAAGCCGTGCTTGATAATGATTTGGAGGGCGTCATCCAAATCGCCCCTTTTCACCCGCAGTTTCAGTTTGCCGATACCGAGCCGGAAGACATCAGCAATTACACCAACCGCTCGCCCTATCCCACCCTGCACCTGATCCGTGAAGACAGCATCGCCAAAGCAACCGAAGCCATTCCCGATGCGGCCGAAATTTTTGAGCGCAATATCCGTTTATTGGAAGAAATGGGGCACGAAGGCTGGCAGAAACTCGGCCTGCCGCAAGCCGAAAAAGAATAGCAACAACATCCACCCGCCTGAACAATACAACGATGGTTACCCGTACCTTATTCTGGATCGCCGGCGCAGTCTCACTATTGCTCGGCATCATCGGCATTTTCCTGCCGGTACTGCCGACTACCCCGTTTGTATTACTCGCCGCTGCCTGCTGGGCACGCGCCTCGCCGCGTTTCCACCATTGGCTGAAACAGCACCGCCACTTCGGCCCGATAATAGAAGACTGGGAAACCCGCCGCGCCATCCCGCGCCGCGCCAAATACCTAGCTTGGGGCATGATGACCATCTCCTGCACCATCATGTTTTGGCGTTTCCCTGATCAATTATGGATAGGCCTCACCGCTTCGGCCATCTGCTTGGCCAGCGGCCTGTGGATGGCAACTTTACCCGATGCTTAAAGAATAATCCTTGAAAATTCCGTCAATTGAGTTAACATCTCATCAAGTCAGTACACTGAAAAAACATTATGCAAAACATCGAACAATACGTACGCGAGCGCGCCACCGCCGCTAAAAGCGCGTTTTACCAACTGGCCGCCGCCGGTACCGAACAAAAAAACCGAGCGCTGTTGCGCATGGCCGAGCTGATTGAAGCGCATCAAAATGAAATCTTGGCCGCCAACCAAACCGATATGCAGGCCGCTACCGCCAAAGGTTTGGACAGCGCCCTGCTTGACCGCCTGAAGCTCAATGAAAACACCGTCGCCGCCATGTGCGAAGGTTTGCGCCAAGTTGCCGCGCTGCCCGATCCGGTGGGGGAAATGGACGAATTCCGCAGCCGCCCCAATGGTTTGCAAATCGGCAAAATGCGCGTACCGCTTGGCGTGATCGGCATCATCTACGAATCGCGCCCGAATGTAACGGTAGATGCCGCCGCCTTGTGCCTGAAATCCGGCAACGCCTGCGTGTTGCGCGGCGGCAGCGAGGCTTTGCACAGCAATCTGGCGATTGCCAAACTGATTGAACAGGCGCTGGCGGACTGTAACCTACCGCCCGCCGCCGTGAGCTTTATCGAACACACCGACCGCGCAGGTGTCGGCGCCATGCTGCAAAGCCCCGATTTGATTGACGTGATCATCCCGCGCGGCGGTAAAAGCCTAGTGGCCCGCATCGCCGCCGAAGCACGCGTGCCGGTGATTAAGCATCTCGACGGCATCTGCCACGTTTATATCGACCAAGCCGCCGACCGCGACAAAGCCGTTAACATTGCCTTTAATGCCAAAACTTCGCGCTACGGCACCTGCAACACCATGGAAACGCTGCTGGTTCACCAACAGCGCGCCGCCGAACTATTGCCGCTATTGGCCGAAAAATACGCAGAAAAATCGGTAGAACTGCGCGGCTGCCCGCGTACCTTGGCGATTTTGCCGAACATCAAGGCCGCCACGCCCGAAGATTGGGAAACTGAATACCTCGCGCCGATATTGGCGATTAAAGTGGTCGACAGCCTCGCCGAAGCGATTAGCCACATCAACACCCACGGTTCGCACCACACCGACAGCATCGTTACCGAATCGTACACCGATGCGCAAACTTTCTTGCGCGCGGTCGACAGCGCCAGCGTCATCGTCAATGCCTCTACCCGCTTTGCCGACGGCTTCGAATTCGGCCTCGGCGCGGAAATCGGTATTTCCACCGATAAAATCCACGTGCGTGGCCCGGTCGGTCTGCAAGGTTTAACCAGCCAGAAATGGGTGGTATTAGGCAACGGCCAAGTGCGCGGTTAAATGCATAAACTGAGCTACGAATAAAATGCCTGTCTGAAAGATACAACACTTTTCAGACAGGCATTTTGCTGTACTAGCACCTGTAAATAGAAAGAAAAAGTTCAAAAAAACCTTACTCCTCCTAGTTTTATTACTCTAAACCAAGGTTTATGCTTTACTGGCTATAGCTTGCAAAAAATATGCCGTCACAATTTTGCATACCTTTGCGGAGCGCCCGCTATACTTTAAAGCGCGCTTTTTGAGAAAATACGCGTTGGAATATAAAAACACAACGCCACAACAACAAAAGGAAAAAACGTGAAACGCATTTTCTTGTTTATCGCCACCAACTTTGCGGTACTCATCGTTATCAGCATCATCCTCAGCCTGCTCGGTATCAGCGGCAACCCCAATAATATGGGCAGCCTGTTGGCCTTCTCGGCTGTGATTGGTTTTACCGGCTCGATTATCTCGCTGTTAACCTCCAAAATGGTGGCCAAGCGCTCAGTGGGCGCGGAAGTGATTACCCAACCGCAAAACGAATTGGAACACTGGCTGTTTAATACTGTAGAGGCACAAGCGAAACAGTGGAACATCAAAATGCCTGAAGTAGCAATTTACCACTCGCCGGAACCCAACGCCTTTGCCACCGGCGCCAGCAAAAACAACTCGCTGGTAGCCGTGAGCACCGGCTTGCTGGAAAACATGACCCGCGACGAAGTGGAAGCGGTATTGGCGCACGAAATGGCGCACGTCGGCAACGGCGATATGGTTACCCTCACCCTGATTCAGGGCGTGGTCAATACCTTCGTAGTATTCCTGTCCCGCCTGATTTCCAATATGGTCGCCACCAACGACCGCGGCGAAACCAGCGGCGGCATGTATTTCATCGTCAGCATGGTGTTGCAGCTGCTGTTCGGCTTCTTGGCCAGCTTTATCGTAATGTGGTTCAGCCGCCAGCGTGAATACCGTGCCGATGCCGGTGCCGCTAAGCTGGTGGGCGCACCCAAAATGATCGCCGCCCTGCAACGCCTGAAAGGTGAAACCAGCGCCTTGCCGAAAGAGATGACCGCAATGGGCATCGCCAGTGAAGCCAAAGATTCACTGCTGGCTACCCACCCGAGCTTGGACAACCGCATTGCGCGTTTGAAAGGTATGTAAACCCCAGTTTAATCAACAATGCCTGTCTGAAAAATTTTTCAGACAGGCATTTTTGTTTTCCTACTCTTTTCCCTATTGACCCGCGTTGAGTTAATTTCATCCATACAACCGGTGGGTCGGATACTCGTATCCGACAAAACCGTTATATCCAATCCAACGGCCGTCGGATTCAAGAATCCGACCTACCCATACTTCTCTATACCCCATCGGTTTTCAGACAGGCATTCACCCCCTACTGCTTATCCAACCAATCATCACGCGTTTGCTTGGCTTCTTCAAAATAGCGGTACAAGCCATCCGAATCACCTGCCTCCAGCATCGCCTGCACCCGTGCCAGTTGTTGATATTGGCCTTCAATCAGATCCAGCAGGCTTTGGCGGTTGGCCATGCAAATATCGGTCCAAATCGCCGGATGGCTGGACGCGATGCGGGTGAAGTCGCGAAAACCGGAAGCGGCAAAATCGAGGTATTTGGCGCCGTCGGGATGGTCTTCAATTTGGTGAACAAAGGAAAATGCCAACACATGCGGCATGTGGGAAACGGCAGCGAAAATTTGGTCATGCTCTTCTGCACTGATTTGGCGCGTTTCGGCGCCAACTGCCTGCCAGAACTGTTCCACCTGCTGCAAAGCCGCCGAATCTTGTTGCTCGTGCGGGCACAGAATCAGTTTTTTGTCTTGAAACAAACCGAATTGCGCCGCCAGCGCTCCATGCCTGTCTGAACCGGCAATCGGGTGGCTGGCCACGCAGCGGGGGAAATGTTGCGGCAGATAATCGCGAAAAGCCGCCAGCGCGGATAATTTGGTGCTGCCGACATCGCTCACCACCGTATGCGGCGACAACACCGGCGCCAGTGCGCGGCAGATGGCCGGCAAGGTAGCCACCGGTGTGGCGATCACCACCCAATCGGCGCCGCTTACACTCGCGTGGCAGATGCTCTCATAAGCTTCGTCAATCACCTTGCGTTCCAGCGCACGCGCCAGATTTTCGGGGTTAAGGTCAATGCCGACCACTTTTTCCACCAAGCCCTGCCGCTTTAAATCGAGCACAAAAGAACCGCCTATCAGGCCGACCCCGATAAGCGTGATTTGTTTAAGCGGTTGTTGTTGAGTCATGGTGAATATGTGGCGAGTTAATCAATCAAGCCCAGGCGGCGCAGAATTCCGCCCAATAAGGTTTCTCTTCTGCCATTGATTTTAAATAGGTTTTCAGGCGGCGGATTTCCTGCTCATATTCATCGCCGTCCAGTGCGCCGCTCATCAGGCGGAAGCGCAGGTACATTAAATAGGTGTTGGCCGCGTCGGTTTCGCAATAATCGCGGATATCTTTGATTTCACCGGCGCTCCAAGCATCCCAAACTTTGCTGCCATCCATACCGAGCTTACCGGGGAATCCGCAGAGTTTGGCCATATCGTCCAACGGTACGCTGGCGCGCGGTTGGTATAAGGCCAATAAGTCCATCAAATCGCAATGGCGGTTGTGATAGCGGCTGATGTAGTTATTCCATTTGAAATCGCGGCTGTCGCCGAAATCGCCCTCGCCGGTATCCCAATAGCGGGCGGCGGTGATGCCGTGTATCAGCGCGCGGTAATGCAGCACCGGTAAGTCGAAGCCGCCGCCGTTCCAGCTCACCAATTGCGGGGTATGGGTTTCCACCAAGTCGAAAAACTTGGCAATCATGGTCTCTTCGCTGTCGTGCAATTCGCCGATGGTGCCGACGTGAATTTTCTCCTGTCCCCAGCGCATGCAGCAGGAAATCGCCACCACCTGATGCAGATGGTGTTGCATAAAATCACCGCCGGTTTGGGCGCGCCGCCGCTGTTGGGCGAACGACACTACTTCCTGATCGCTCATGCTGGCGGGCAGATCGTGCAACAGGCGGATACCGTTTACATCGGGAATGGTTTCAATATCGAAAGCGAGAATGGGGGTCATGGCGCTTGCTCCGTGGCTATTGACGGCATTGTGCATGAAGTTGCCCGGTTTGACAAACCGCGGTGCGGTTTCAGCAGAATGCCTGT
>CALFOA010000458.1 GCA_937919795.1 uncultured Neisseria sp. | reverse complement strand
CCGTAGGTGGTGTAGGTTCAACCGTAGGTGGTGTAGGTTCAACCGTAGGTGGTGTGGCCTCAGCTGCAGGTGGAGTAGGTTTGGTTGCAGCAGGTGCGGTAGGCTCAGTCACCGTGGGTTTAGGCGTGCTGGCCATTGACGCAGGAGGTGTGTTAGTAGTCGATGCCGGCGCAGTAGGAGGTGTCGCCGGCGTGTTAGGGTTGTCGGCTAGGGTGGCGGCATCACCGGCAGAACCGCTGTTCCCCGTATTGGGGGTTGCATTAGAGTCTGATGAATCAGAGCCACCGCCACTGCCGCCTATTGCGGCTGCCGCCAATACGGCTAAGCCGACACCGGCGGCGCTGATGAGGCCGATGTGGCTCTTGCTGCCGTTATCGGCAATGCCGACTTCTTCGGCTTCGGGTAAGTCGTTGGCGGGTACATCAGTAACGGTGGTACCCTCGGCGGCGGCATAAATCCAGTTGGAATCAGCAGGGAAAGGTTGATCTTGCAAGCTCAGATAAGTTTCTTCGAAAATCGGCAGAAAATCTGCTTCTAACCAGCCTTCTGCCAATACAAAGGATTCGGCTTGATCAAACAGTGATAACTGGGTTTGTTGCAGTTGTTCCGTCAACGCGGAATCTATATTTATATTGGCTTGGGTTTCCACAATGTTGCGAGTCATTTTTTGCTTTCTTATGGTCAAATCAAAATTTTGCTGACTCTAAGGTCAGATGTGTGTGAATTATTTCAGGGTCTAAAGGCGTGCAACGCCGCCCTAACATCATTGGTGTCTTTAATCGGCCGCACGCAGGCAAACAGGGCTTCGGCTTCGGGGTAGGCTTTTTTCATCATGCCTAACCACTGCTTTAAGCGGGCGGCGGGGTATTTGTTGTGGCCTTCTTTTTCCAAGCATAAGTCGTAAAAAAGGCGTATCCATTCGAGGATTTCGCTAAACGGCATCGCTTCGGCATGGCCGCGTTGTTCGTATTGTTTGATCTGGCGCGCCAAATCGGGGCGAATTACCGCGCCGCGACCCAACATCACGCGCTCGCATCCGCTTTCTTGCTTGATGCCGATATAGTCTTCCAGGGTAAAAACATCGCCGTTGGCGGTGACCGGAATTTCAACCGCTTCGGCGATTTTGCGTACCCATATCCAATGGGCAGGCGGCTCGTAGCCTTCTACTTTGGTGCGGGCGTGTACGGTTAAACCGCAGGCGCCGCCTTCAGCGATGGCTTGGGCGTTTTCCAGCGCGAGGCTTTTGTCTTCAAAACCGAGCCGCATTTTGCCGGTGAGCGGGATATGCGCTGGCAAGGCTTGGCGCAGGGTTTTGACGATGTGGAACACCCGTTCCGGTTCTTTCAGCAATACCGCGCCGCCTTGATGTTTGTTGACGGTGGGCGCGGGGCAGCCGAAATTTAAATCGATTTTGTCGACACCGAATTTAACCGCTTCCAACGCGTTGACCGCCATGTTTTCGGCATCGCTGCCCAATAGTTGTACGGTGCAGGGGACACCGGCAGTAGTGCGGCAGTCATTGGCAATTTCCGGTGCATAACGCAGCCAGGTCGGGCGCGAATGGACGGTATGAGTGATGCGTACAAATTCGCTGACGCATTCGTCAAACCCGCCGATGCGGGTGAGCAAGTCGCGCATCACGTCATCGGTTAAACCTTGCATCGGAGCCAAAATCAGCCGCATAGCAAAATGCCTGTCTGAAAAAAGCGCGTATTGTATCGTTATCCGCTGTGGGTTACACTCGCATTAATCCAACTTTGCATATCTTCAAATGAAGGAGTAACAGATGTCCGACACCATTCGTTTAATCATCGATACCGACCCCGGCCAAGACGATGCAGCCGCTATTTTGATGGCGCACGGCCTAGCTAAACGCGGCCTGATCGATTTTATGGCGCTGACCGCGGTGGCCGGTAATGTCGGTATTAAATTGACTGAGCGAAATGCGCGCATCATATGCGACTGGGCAAATCAAAAAGAGTTCCCGGTGTATGCCGGGGCGGCACGCCCTCTGCTGCGTGAGCCGGTGACCGCCGAAGAAGTGCATGGCAGCAGCGGTTTGGACGGCGTGGAGTTGCACGATCCGCAATGCCCGCTGCAAGCCGAGCATGCAGTAAACTATTTGATTGAAACTTTACGCGCGGCGGAAAATCAGAGCATTGTGCTGTGCCCGATCGGCCCGTTAACCAATATCGCGCAGGTGTTGAGCATCGCGCCGGATTGCGTGCGCGCCATCAAACGTATCGTGTTGATGGGCGGTAATTATTTCGAGGCGGGCAACATCACACCGGCGGCCGAATTTAATTTTTATTGCGACCCGCACGCCGCACAAATCGTGTTGCAAAGTGGTGCGCCGATCACCATTTTGCCGCTGGATGTTACCCATAAAGCCACCATCACCACCCCGCGCATGGATGTATTGCGTCGCTTAAATAATGAAAACGGCCCGCGACTGGCCGGTATTTTGCAAAGCTACGAGCGCTACGATATTCAAAAATTCGGCACCGAAGGCGGCCCATTACACGACCCTTGTGCGGTGGCTTGTGCGGTGTTCCCCGAGTTGTTTAAAGGACGTGAATGCCATGTGGCGGTAGAAACCCAGGGCGAATTGACTATGGGCGCCTGTGTGGTGGATTGGTGGGGCACTACCGGCAAAACGCCGAATGCGCTGTGGATTAATGAAGTGGATGCCGATAAGTTGTTTGAGCAAATCGCCGAATCGATCGCCGTTTTGCCCTAATGAGGAGTATTGATGCAGAACGATTTAAGCCCCGGCTTAACGGTGGCGGTGATTACCAAAAATGAAGCGGCCAATTTAAAGGCCTGTCTGAACAGTATTGAGGGCTTGGATGCCCGTATTGTGATTATTGATTCAGGCAGTACCGATGATACGCAGGCGATCGCCGAACATTTCGGTGCCGACTTTCAGGTGTATGCCGATTGGCCGGGCTTTGGCCCGCAGCGTAACCGTGCGCACAATCATGTGACGACCGAGTGGGTATTGTGGCTGGACGCCGACGAGCGGCTCACCGCTGAATTACGCCACAGTATCCGCGATGCAGTGAAAAATACGGCGGCGGATGGCAAAACTGTTTTTGAGTTCAACCGCTTAAGCAGTGCTTTTGGTGCATTTATCCGCCATTGCGGCTGGCATCCCGATTGGGTGGTGCGGCTTTATCCGGCGGCACATGTTCGTTACAGCGAAGATTTAGTGCATGAAAAAGTGTTGGTACCGACGGGTGCGGCGATACGCAAACTGAATGGCGACTGCCTGCATTACACTTATGCCTCGCTCGAGCAGTTTTTAAATAAACAGAATCTGTACAGCAAAATTTGGGCGGAACAACGTGCCGCACAAGGCAAAACTGCCGGTCTCGGTAGTGCGCTGATTCACGGCTGGGCTAGATTTATCAAAATGTATGTGATGAAAGCCGGTTTTCTCGATGGAAAATATGGATTATTGTTGTCGATATTATCGGCACAATCGGCGTTTAATAAATATGCCGCTTTGTGGTTGAAGGGCAAAGAAAAGAATTAAGAGTATTCATCGTTTGAATAAACAGAATGCCTGTCTGAAAAACTTAAACCGTTTTTCAGACAGGCATTTTTTCAGACAGGCAGGGTTCAGCGTTGATCAAAACTCCAGCGTGGGCGACACAATAATAAATGCCACAGCACGACCGCCCAATACACATAAGCCTTGTCCCAATATTTCGGTGATTTCCAAAACAGCAAAGCCGCGATTAGGGTTTGCACCAGCGCGTTCAGCAGGGTGCGCAAAAGCGTGCCGATAAACAAAACCGCTACTTGCCCAGCACCATGATGTTTATAAAAATATTTGTAACGCGATTCCTGAAACTGCACCCGTGCAGCGACAGGTCGGCGGTTGGCGCTTTCGCCTTGCAGGTGCATCAAATGTGCCTGTGGTTGGTAAACAATGCGGCCACCGGCTTGAATGATGCGGCGGCAAAAATCGGTTTCTTCAAAAAAGAAGAAGAAGTGCTGATCAAAATAATGACCGTTTTGCCCCAAACCCAGAGCTTTCAGTTTTTCGATGTCCACCGCCATGCAGGGGCCGACGATACTGTTTACCGCTATCGGTTCGCTTTCGGACGAATCCAACAGACGGCGGGCAATGCTGCGGTTGGTTAACTCGGTAAGCAGTGTTGGTTCGGGCACCACTGCCGCCTGTAGCGAACCATTGGGGCGGCGCAGTTGTGGGCAGGCCAGTGCGGCATCAAATTTTTGCAGTGCCTGAATCAGTAGCTCCGGCACATCGTTTTGAAATTCGATATCGGTGTTCAGAATCAGCGCATAGCGACCATCGGCAGCTTGCAGGCCGGTGTTGACTGCCGTAGCGAAACCCGAGTTGTAGCCCATTTCAATCAAGCGGGCTGCGGGTAAGCGCTCGCGGATGCGGACGCAGGAATCATCGGACGAACCGTTATCGACCACGATAAGCTGATGAGGGCGTGTGGTTAAGGATAAGGTATCGGCCGCAGTAAACAGCAAATCGGCGGAATTCCAGTTGATAAAAATCAGCGAAACAGCTTCCATGTCACCACAATATCGGTTTGAAATAAGCAAGGACAATGATGCTGGCGAAACACAGCATCGATAAGGCGTAAAACAGCAGTGCACGACTGCTTCGAGGGACTGCATGCATGGTTTTAGCACCAAATATAATATAACACAGTAATAGTAACAGTTTCACACCCAGCCAGTTGGCATTGGCAAAAGGTATCCAGCCGGTTAAATGAATCAACCACAAGCCACTGAGGAACAGTAGGGTATCGTTGAGATGGGGAAAGATTTTCAGCAGTTTGGGCAAGGCTTGCGCGGGGCGGGCAAAGCGCAACCAAAAGCGAAGATTAAACAACAAAAAGGTGAGTGCCACCAATAAGAGATGGCTGTGTTTCACAATCAGATACATGATGCAGATCTTTCTTTACCCGTTTTGGCCGGGCATTTTTCCAACACCAAAAGGTAGGGCGGTTGGTTGCGCTGATTGATAAATTGATAGCGCAAGACTTCGATTTCCCGTTGCGGTAACCCAGAAGCCCATGCTTCCACGGTATTTGCTTCTACTAAACCTGCCGGATGACCGGGATAAAGCGTGGCGAACAACAGGCCGCCGGGTTGCAGCAAAGCGACGGCCGCTTCCAGCGCGGCAATGCTGGTGTCGGCATGGGTGGTGAGCTGTTTGTCGCCGCCGGGCAGGTAGCCGAAATTGAACACGGCGGCAGCCAGTGGGGTGTCGACATAATCAGACAGCCGTTCGTGGCCGGCGTGAATCAGCGAAACCTGTTGTGCGCAACCGGCAGCTTGCAGGCGCTCGGCGGTGTTATCTAACGCGGTTTGCTGGACATCAAAGGCGAACACCTTGCCGCGCTCACCCACGCATTGGGCGAGCAACAGCGTGTCGTAGCCGTTACCGGCGGTGCCGTCGAGCACACAATCGCCTGCTTTCAGACAGGCCTGTAATTGTTGGCGGATGAATCCGGCAATCGGCAGCGGCATGGCGTTACTCGGTGGGCAGTTCCATCGCCAGCACGGTTTGTTCCTGCTTGGCGCGGAAGTCGGCCAGTTTTTGTGCCAACGCGGTATCTTCATTGGCCAACAGCGACACCGCAAACAGCGCGGCATTGGCGGCGCCGGCTTCGCCGATGGCGAAAGTGGCCACCGGAATGCCTTTGGGCATCTGTACGATGGACAACAAAGAATCTTCGCCGCGCAGATATTTGCTCGGAACCGGTACGCCGAGTACCGGCAGCGTGGTTTTGGCCGCCACCATGCCCGGCAGGTGGGCGGCACCGCCGGCACCGG
>CALFOA010000457.1 GCA_937919795.1 uncultured Neisseria sp. | reverse complement strand
CGGCGTAATGATCGGCCGCGCCGCACAAGGCCAGCCTTGGTTGTTCCGCGATATCCGCCATTATCTTGCCGAAGGCAGCCTGCCGCCGCCGCCCAAATTCGACGAAGCGGCCGCCACTTTGCTGGAACACATTGCCGAAATGCACGCTTTTTACGGCGAAATCGCCGGTGTACGCATCGCCCGCAAACACATCGGCTGGTATCTGGCGCGCTTGCCCGAAGGCGAAAGCCAGCGCCGCGAGCTGAACCGCTTGGAAAGCGCGGCCGAACAATACGATACGCTGGCCGCCTTTCTTCACCGGCAAGAGCTGGCCGAATGGCCGACTGATTACCGCAATTCCGCCGCCGTTTAAACTTACTGTTACAAATACCATCAATGCCTGTCTGAAAAACAAGCAATCTTTTTTCAGACAGGCATTTAGTTCCCCCCTCATTCCAATAACGATAAAGAGACCCGCCATGCCCAACCGAGTGCCCGACATTGCTCACACCATAGAACAAAACCTCAACCAATACTTCCGTACCCTAGACGGCGAGCCCGCACAAGGCGTGTACGACATGGTGTTGCGGCAGGTCGAAAAACCGATGCTGCGCTGCGTGATGGCGCAATGCGGCGGCAACCAGAGCAAAGCGGCGGCGATGCTGGGCTTGAACCGCAATACGCTGCGCAAGAAGTTGTTGGAGCATGATTTGCTGGATGTATAACGCTATGGCTGCCCGAGTTTTCCAGATTCGGGCGGCTTTTTATTTTGTATTCGTGATGCTGTTCTCAATCAATAAAGGAGCCCATTTATGGCGATTGTAAAACGTGCCCTCATCAGCCTGTCCGACAAAAGCGGCGTGGTTGAATTTGCCCAAGCGCTCGATCAACTCGGCGTGGAAATTCTTTCTACCGGCGGCACCGCCAAAATGCTGGCCGATGCCGGCGTGCCGGTAATCGAAGTGGCCGACTACACCGGCTTTCCCGAAATGCTCGACGGCCGGGTGAAAACGCTGCACCCGAAAATTCACGGCGGTATTCTTGGCCGCCGCGATTTGGAGGAGCACGTGGCCAAAATGGAAGAACACGGCATCGACAACATCGATTTGGTGTGCGTGAACCTTTATCCTTTTGCCGCCACCATCGCCAAACGCGGTTGCACGCTGGAAGATGCGATTGAAAACATCGATATCGGCGGCCCCACCATGGTGCGTTCTGCGGCGAAAAACTGGAAACACGTCGCCATCGTTACCGATAACGGCGATTTCAATGCCGTAATCGAAGAGTTGCAAAGCCAAGGCGGTAAATTGAGCGACAAAACCCGCTTTAACCTTTCTCGCAAAGCTTTCAGCCACACCGCCCAATACGACGGCATGATTTCCAACTACCTCACCAGCGTATCGGACGACAAACTGGCGGGCGAGCCGGAAATCCGTGAGTTCCCCGAGCAGTTCAACCAAAGTTGGTTGAAAGTGCAGGAAATGCGCTACGGCGAAAACCCGCACCAGCAAGCCGCGTTTTACCGCGACCTGTATCCCGCGCCCGGCTGTTTGAGTGCCTATCAGCAATTACAGGGCAAAGAATTGTCGTACAACAACATCGCCGACGCTGATGCCGCTTGGGAAGCCGTAAAAGCCTTCGACGCACCCGCCTGCGTGATTGTAAAACACGCCAACCCCTGCGGCGTGGCGGTAGCCGACACCCCGCTGAACGCCTACAAACTGGCGTTTGCCACCGACACCACCAGCGCCTTCGGCGGCATCATCGCCTTCAACCGCGAAGTGGATGCGGAAACGGTAGAGGCGGTAACCGGCCAGTTCCTCGAAGTGCTGATGGCACCGAAGTTCACCGACAAAGCCAAAGAAATCATCGCCGCCAAGAAAAACGTGCGCGTACTGGAAGTGCCGCTGCTGGCCGGTGCCAACCGCTTTGAATTGAAACGCGTTGGTGGCGGTTTGTTGGTGCAAACCCCCGACATTCACCGCATCCGCAAGGAAGATTTGAAAGTGGTGAGCAAACGCCAACCGACCGAGCAGGAATGGCATGATTTGCTGTTTGTGTGGAACGTGGCAAAATTTGTGAAATCCAACGCCATCGTGTTCGGCAAAGGCGGCCAAACTTACGGCATCGGCGCCGGCCAGATGAGCCGCGTGGATTCCACCCGCATCGCCGCACGCAAAGCGCAAGACGGCGGCTTCGACCTCAACGGCGCCTGCGCCGCATCCGATGCCTTCTTCCCGTTCCGCGACGGCATCGACGTGATCGCCGAGCAGGGCATCAAAGCCATCATCCACCCCGGCGGCTCAATGCGCGACGAAGAAGTATTCGCCGCAGCCGATGAGCATGGTATTGCGATGGTATTAACCGGGGTGCGCCATTTCCGTCATTAATCGTTGATGATAAAAAATGCCTGTCTGAAAAGTTTTCAGACAGGCATTTTATTTATTGCTCAAACTGTTCACGTTCTTTACGTTTCTCATGAATAGCATTAGCCATTTCTCTTTTTCTATCGGCTTGTTCCCGTAAACGATCAATTTTATCTAAATCTCGATAGCCTCTCCGTTCAGCTGAATCCGCTACCCGATCTTGATGGTTTGCACCTTTTTCGAGAAAGTCGACAAAAATATTTTCTATAAAGCGAAAAAATCCCATGTAATGTATGCTCTTATCAATATACTCCAAGCAGTTGTTATTTGCTTCGGGTAGTGCCGGCATCGCTGCGTTTGGCACGCCACTGGCCATCAGAATTGCGTGAGCGCACTTGACCTGATGTTGGCCCAGTTTTGACTACAGGGCCGCCGGTTTTATTTGCAGGTTGATTAGTGGGTAATTTGTTAGACATTTTGATCCCTTTCATGTGATTAATAAGATTGTTAGTGAACTTAATATGAAAAAATAAGTTCTACTCAAACAATTATAGATAATTTACTATTTTGATATTTGTCCTAAATGTCTATAATGGTTACCCAATTTGTTACGAAAGGTACCCAAAATGGAAATTAATGAGAAAATTCGCATGTTGCGGGAATTCAATCATTTTTCTCAAGAGGAAATGGCTGAAAAATTAAATATATCAACTACTGGTTATGCCAAAATTGAGCGTGGCGAAAGAGGGCTGAATGTAGCAAAATTAGAGAAAATTGCTTCAGTTTTCGGAATAGAGGTGGCTGATTTGGTATCAGTGAATGATAAAAGTATTGTATATCTGATTCATGAGAATAGTCATCATCACAACAATAATAATTATGGGTCTGAGGAGCTTGCCCATGAAATCGATAAATTGAAATTACAACTTGCCCATAAGGATGAATTACTTGGGCAAAAAGATAAAGAGATTCAAGCTTTACAGAAATTGGTGGATATTTTAACCGAGCAGAAAAATGCTTAATAGTGACACCTGTTTTCAGACAGGCATTCTTTCTTTGTAGGGATAGGGATGCCCCAAAAGGTATCGTAATGGCATTAACAGGAGTACGTTATTTTTGTTATTAATTGTAGATGATTATAAGAATGCCTGTCTGAAAAAACTTTTCAGACAGGCATTTAGCTTATTCAATCCAATTACAAATCAAACGATTGAATCAGATTGACATGCAGGCGCACATCTACATTGCCGCGGGTAGCGTTGGAATACGGGCAGACTTCATGAGCTTTTTCAATCAGTTTACGCGCGTCTTGTTCGTTTAAGTCTTTGACAGTAATGGTAATATCCAAATCCAGTGCAAACGCGCCGTCTGCTTTTTGGCCGATACCGACCGCCACCGAAGTGGAAGACTGTTCAGGCTTCAAGCCTAAAGAGGGGGCAACGTGGTTCATGGCGCTGTCAAAGCAGGCGGCGTAGCCCATGGCAAACAGTTGCTCGGGGTTGGTGCCGACTTTGCCGCTTTCGTTTTGAAAGCCGACCAAATCGAAACCGATTGAGCCGTCGTCTACTTGGGTATGGCCGTCGCGGCCGCCGGTGGCGGTGGCTGAAGTTTTGTAGAAGATTTTCATGGTGTTTTTTCCTTTTCTGAATGAATATTGATGAGGGTGAGTATATTGCTTTTGGGTGTGGAAGCTGTATATCATTCCTCTAAAATTATTGCCTATTTCTCTAAAATATTATGTTATCTACGGAACAGCTTAACCGCCTGATAAATGCCATTCCGCGCAACGGGCTATATCATTCCCCCATCAAAGGCTTGCTTATCCATCATGCTGACCATCCTTTTTCTTACGAGGGTGTGATTCAAGAACCCAGCATCTGTATTGTGTTGAGCGGCGCACGGGAAGTGCAGCTGGGTGAGCAATGTTATCTGTTTGATAACCGCCATTTTATGTTTTGCCCCGTTAATATCCCCATGTGCGGTACCATTCGGCAGGCCAGCCCTGCTCATCCTTTTTTGGTGGCGTCGATGAAAATCGATTTGCCGGCTGTCGGCAAAATTTTGCTGGAACAGAGCGCACTTTTTATAGAAGATGAAAAAAACGACGCCCCTGCTTTCGGGCAATGGCGGCTGGATGGGGAATTAGAAAACGCTTTTACCCGCTTATTAATGTTGCACGAAAATCCAAGAGATATTGCTTTTCTTGCGCCTTTAATCCAGCAGGAAATCTATTATCGTCTGCTCACGGGAAGTCAAGGCGGTAAATTGAAACAGATGGTACGCTTCGGCTCGCATACGCAAAAAATCGCCAAGGCCACGGAATATCTGCAAGCTCATTTTGCCGAAACCGTGGCCGTGGAAACGCTGGCGGATTTATGCGGGATGTCGCTTTCCGGTTTTCACAGCCATTTCAAAAAAATCACCACTCTCTCGCCGTTGCAATACCAAAAATCCCTGCGCCTGATGGAAGCCAAGCGGTTGATTAGGCAGGAGAGTTGCGCTGTTTCGGAAGCGGCTTATCAGGTCGGCTACGAAAGCCCAAATCAGTTTAGCCGTGAATATAAAAGGATGTTTGGCGCAAGCCCGAGGGAGGATGTGAAGGTATGAATCAATAATGCCTGTCTGAAAAAACTTTTCAGACAGGCATTTTGGTTTACCGCAACGATTTTAAGAAAACCAAACAATCTGCGCACTATCCACCGCCAGCGGTATCGTTTGACCGCTTTGTAATGCGCTGCCGAGTTGCATGGCGTGCGGCCAGTCGAGGTTGAGCAGCAGGCTGCCGTGTTGCGGGTGGTTCAGGCGTAGGCGGCAGGTGTCGGCTAGGCGGATGACTTCTTGGATTTCGGCGCCTTGGCCTTGGCTGGTCAGCAGGGCGGATGGCGGGATGTAGTGATCGTCGCGCACGTTGAGGCAGCCCAACAGGTGGGCGGCCTGGCGGCTGGCGGGGCGGGCGAGCAGGGCGGTGGGGCTGCCGTGTTGGATGATTCGGCCTTGGTGCATCAGCGCGATGTGGTCGGCCAGTTGGAAGGCTTCTTCGGGGTCGTGGGTGACCAAAATGGCGGGGATGTTGAGGCGGCGGATGTGCGCCAGCGTTTGTTGACGCAGGCTTTGGCGCAGGTGGGTATCGAGGCTGGAAAAGGCTTCGTCGAGCAGCAACAGGCGCGGTTCGGCCACCAGTGCGCGGGCGAGGGCGACCCGCTGTTGTTCGCCGCCGGATAGGGCTTGGGTGGGGCGTTCTTGTTCGTTTGCCAAGCCGACTTCGGCCAGCATGGCGAGTGCGCGGCGGCGGGCTTCGCTGCTGGCGACGCCTTGCATTTTGAGCGGGAAGGCGACGTTTTGCCAGGCGTTTAAATGCGGCAGCAGGGCGAAGTCTTGGAACATTAAGGCGATGCGACGTTTTTCCGGCGGCAGCGGGTTGAGCGACGTGCCGTGCAGGCGTACTTCGCCGCTATCGGGCATCACCAAGCCGGCGGCGATGTTTAACAGGGTGGATTTGCCGCAGCCCGAAGCGCCGAGTATCGCCAACAATTCGCCGTCGGCGACATTCAGATGGATGTTGCCGGCCACGGTTTTGCTGCCGAAGGCTTTATGGATGCCGATCAATTCCAGCATGGCGGCTTAGGCCTGCAAATCGCTGTATTCGGGATGGCGCTTGATCCAGGTGGCGACAAACGAGCAGGCGGGCACCACTTTTTTGCCGTGCTCGCGCGCGTAATCCAGCGCATGGCGGGCAAGCGCGGAAGCAATGCCTTGACCTTCCAGCTGGGGCGGCACGATGGTGTGGCTGAAAATCAGGGTGTGTTGGTCTTGAATGCGGTAATCGAGATGGGCGACCAAGCCGTTTTGCTGGTGTTCGAAGCGTTGTTTTTCCGGCAGATGGGTGATGGTAAGGGACATGGCGGGTTTCCTGTTTTTGGGTGGATTCAAACCATAGCAAGGGAGGGGTGGGGCGTCAATGGCAAATGCCCGAGACCTTGGCAAAAACACCATCTGCAGTGCATTTCTGCGTTGTGCGCTGCTACGCCTTGAATTGCATCCACATCTGGTATTTTTGCAAAGGTCTCTGCCTGTCTGAAAGGTTTTAGCTGTGCAAAAACCTTTCAGACAGGCATTTACTGTTCAAACATCAAACATGATGCACAATCAGTTTTCGGCCTTGATGTTCCAATACCTGCACGTCCATATCAAACAGCACTTTGATATTTTCCGGCGTAAACACTTCATTCGGATGGCCTTGCAGCGCCACTTCGCCGTTTTTCATCGCCACCACAAAATCGGCATAAGCCGCCGCCTGATTGATGTCGTGCAACACCACCACGGTGGTGCGCTGATGTTCGTGGGTGAGGCGCTGCAACAGCTGCATCAGGCTGCGGGCGTAATACATATCGAGGTTGTTGAGCGGCTCGTCGAGCAACACATATTCGGTGCTCTGGCAAAACACCATCGCAATCATCGCCCGCTGGCGCTGGCCGCCGGATAACTCGGTGAGATAGCGGTGGGCGAAGGCTTGCAGTTGAAACTCATCCAGTGCGTTTTCGACGATGGCTTTGTCTTGCTCGGTCGGCCTGCCCTGAGA
>CALFOA010000456.1 GCA_937919795.1 uncultured Neisseria sp. | reverse complement strand
AAAATACCAGCGCCCATTGGGCAAGGCCAACGCACCACCGGCACAATGCAAAGTCACCGTTTGCCCGCTCACCGCATCGGTTTCCACAATGCTCACTTCATGCGCGCCGCCCCAGTCGGCTACCGGCAGGCGGCCTGCGAATTGTTGTACCTTATGATTCTGAGCCGCCAAGCCCGATTCAGACTGGCAAACACCGTCGCATTTACCTACCTGCCGCACCGGGCACGGCTCGCCTTTGGCGTGGCCGGTCGGCAGAATATCCAACATTGCCGGGCACAAACCATGCTGTGCACTCCATTCGCCCAACGCCCGTTTTACCGATTTTTTATGCAGAAACAAACCATTGGGCTGCCTTTCATGACTACCGGCAGTCAGCGGCACAATCTTGGCCTGCAAAGCCCCCTGCGTGTTTTCGCGAAACTGCACCGTAAAATAAGAACGTACAGCAGGCTGCATCTGCCAACCGTATTGCTCGGCCAATTGCGCCTTCAACCACAGCATATGCAAAGGGCCGACGGCGGCGAAAAACGCCACCGATGCCGCCTCCGAAAAATACAGCGGCAGTTGGCGCTGCAAAGCCGCCGCGGTGTGCGAAAACATTTTTTCCGCCGCTTCTAATTGCAATACCCTGCCCTGCTTGTCCAGCCACAGCAAAATGCCGCAGCTGTCGGGCAAGGCGTAAAGTTGTGCTGCCAACGGCGCGGGCAAATTTTCGGGCAACATTTTCGGATTTAACAAGGCGCGGCTCTGCGCCTCTACCGCATCGAGGCCGTGCTCGTTCAAAGCGTATTCCAGAAAACCCGCCAACGCCAACACATCCGCCATCGCCCTATGCCTGTCTGAAACCTCAATGGCGCAGCGCTCGATTAAGCTGTCTAAATTATGCTTATAAAATTGCGGATAAAGGCGGCGCGACAACTGCACGGTACACAGCGCCGGTGCGCCAAAAGCCAAACCGGCACGCTGAAAAGCATGGCGCAAAAAGGTGTAATCAAAACGGCTGTTGTGTGCCAACAGCAGGCAACCTTGCAACAGCGGCAACACTTGCGGTGCCAACTCGGCAAAAGTCGGCGCATCCGCCACCATCGCATCATCGATGCCGGTAAGGCGGGTGATAAACGGCGAAATTGGTATCTGCGGATTCACCAGCCACTGATGGCGGGTAGAACTGCCATTTTCAAAACGCAAAATAGCGATTTCGGTAATCCGGTCTTCATACAGATGGCCGCCGGTGGTTTCCAAATCAACAATCGCCACCGGCCGCCCGAAGCGCGCGAAAAAACCGGCCAATTGCGACCCATGCAGCTGCTCCACCATGATTTCCGATCTTTCCGTTCAAACAAAACCGCCATTTTACCTTTTTCTGCGAATTTCCGCAGCAAAACGCTTGACACCTTTTCTTCCAAACCCTATAATTCAAATCTTTCTCGCACCCGTAGCTCAGTTGGATAGAGTATCTGGCTACGAACCAGAGGGTCGGGC
>CALFOA010000455.1 GCA_937919795.1 uncultured Neisseria sp. | reverse complement strand
GCTCTTTTGAATGGTGTTGCTGCCTACTACTGCATCTGCGCGTTAATCAAACCCACTTTATCGATACCGGCTTGGCGCGCGGCGGAAATGGCGCGGGCGACGTGATCGTAGGGCACGTTTTTATCGGCAGCAATGGCCAAGGTCGCCTCCTTGAGATCGCTCTGCTGCAAACGGGTGAGCAACTGATCGGCAGATACGGCCTGATCATTCAGTCGATAAGCGCCGTTGGCATCCACTTCCAGCCGTGTCGTTTGGTCGGCTTTTACTTTTACCGATCCTTGATTGCTGGGCAGATTCACATTCAATGAATGGGTCATCACCGGCATGGTTACCATAAACACGATCAGCAACACCAGCATCACATCCACCAGCGGGGTAACGTTCATCTCCGCCAACGGTGCATCGGATTTGCCGCCAAAAGAACCGAAAGCCATGATTTACTCCTTATGGTTCAACAATTGCACATACAAGTCGTGGGCAAAATGATCCAAATCCTGCGCCACCACTTTGTTTTTACGCACCAACGCGTTGTAAGCCAGTACCGCCGGAATGGCAACAAACAGACCCGCCGCGGTGGCCACCAGCGCTTCGCCAATCGGGCCGGAAACCGCGGCGATGCTCATCTGGCCAGTTTCGCTGATGTTGATTAAAGCATGGTAAATACCCCATACCGTGCCAAACAGGCCGACGAACGGGGCGGTGGCACCGATGCTCGCCAGCGGGGTTAAGCCTTGGTCGAACTGGCTGAGAATGCCGCTCATGTGCTGGCGGATGCGCGAAGTCAGGTAGTCGTTAAACGGCAGGCTGGCAGCCATGGTGCTGCTTTTGTCGCTGCGGTAGTGCCGGTAAGATTCCAGCGAAGCGTGCATCAGTTTTACGCTGGGCGTAGTGGCAAACGGTTTGCTGTTGTCCACCGCCTGATTCAGGCAGCCGGACGACCAAATCGAATCGCGGGCGGCGCGGTCTTCACGGCGCAAACGCCACAACAACAGGGTTTTCCAAATAATAATCGTCCAGGTGATGACGCTCATCAGCACCAAAGTCAAAAACACACCGATCAAAACAGGATCGCCCTGTTGGAACACAAGCATTAAATTCATAAATCAAAATCCAAATCTACTCAACTTAAAGGGAAAAATTTATCGCAAAGGTATAAGAAGAACGTATCGCTTCGCCGTTGCGGGTGGCCGGTTTGAAACGGTATTTGCGAACGGCCGTTTCCGCCGCCTTATCCAATCGCGGATAACCGCTGCTGCGGCTGATCTTCACCGATGAAGGCGAACCGTTCGGCTCCACCGTTACCGTTAAACGAACCCTGCCCTCTTCGCCGCGCTCTCGGGAAAGCTCGGGATAAGGAGGTTTAGGATTGCTCAAATAGCCGCCCAGATGAGTGGCAGCCGTATCGCCACCACCTTTTTTATCACTTGATTCGCTGCCTTTTTGGCTACCATTGCCGGAACCTTCGCTCTTTTTATTGCTGTTGGCTGTCGAACCGCTATTGCTTTGCCCGGTTGCTCCGGTGGTTTGTCTTCCCGTTTGTGCCGCGTTACTGTTGCTTTGCTTCACCGCGGTATAGTCGGATGAAGTGGTAGCCGGCTGCTGGGTTTTAGGCGCAGGTGTCGGCGTAGCGACAGGCTTGGGCGTTTCTATCGGTTTGCTCTCGGGCTTCACCGGTGTTGGCACTGCTTCTTTCGGCTTGGCTTCCGGCTTCACTTCGGGTGCTTTTTTTACTACCGGCTGCGGTTTACTTTCAGCAGGCGCCGCCGGTTTCGCTTTAACCGGTGCCGCCTCTTTCTTGGCCGCTTGCGGTTTCACCGGTGTCGGTGCCGGGGCTGCCGCAGTCGTTCCGCCACCTTCACCGGCGGATTCAGCCATACTGTCGCCCACGTCCACCATGGTCAACGACAACATCGGTGGTTCCACTTTTACTTTCGGCGTAGCCAGCAGAATACCGCCCACATGGGCGGCCACCACCAGCAAAGCGATTGAGCGATAATCGGTTAATACGGTCTTATTCATACCACCATGTTAATACGAATTATTATTATTTGTAAACAACGAAATACAAAAGGAATAACTGGCAAACGAACAACATCCAACTAATCAATTGAAAGATATAAAGATTACTCTTATTTGAATTTATCGATTCGATGTGTAAAGATTAGAATCGAATAGCAAGCCTTTATAGCGAAAGTACTAAAAAACTGATACGGCGTTATCTCGCCTTGG
>CALFOA010000454.1 GCA_937919795.1 uncultured Neisseria sp. | reverse complement strand
GGCAAAATAAACGTATTCAAACAGGCAAGGAGCCAATTCGGGATGCTCGGCACAGGAACGGCTGTGTAATTTTCCGTCTAAGGTGATAAAAATCGCTTCGCCGGGGTCGAGTTCACGTACCAATTCATAACCCATGCTGCTGAACACAATGGATTCTGAAGCCACCGCATAGTCGGTTTTACCCTCAGCATTCACAAATTTTCCCAAAGCCAGCGGGCGGATGCCGTAAGGGTCGCGGAACGCAAGCAAGCCGTAGCCGGCGATTAAAGCAACCACGCCGTAAGCGCCGCGCACAAGTTGGTGCAGCTTGCTCACGGCATCAAAAATATTATCTACACTCAGATGCGCCTGATCCGAACCGCTGACTTCACTGCGCAATTCGTGGGCGAATACGTTGAGCAACACTTCTGAATCTGAACGGGTATTGATGTGGCGCAGGTGTTTGTAGCACACATTTTCGTACAGCTCGTCGGTGTTGGTGAGGTTGCCGTTGTGCGCCAGCACGATGCCGAAAGGTGAGCTGACATAAAACGGCTGGGCTTCGGCGCTGCTGCCAGCATTTCCGGCGGTGGGATAGCGTACATGGCCGATGCCGGCATGGCCGACTAAATCGCGCATATTGCGGGTGCGGAACACATCGCGCACCATGCCCTTGCCTTTGTGCATATGAAACATATTGCCTTGCACGGTAACGATACCGGCCGCATCCTGCCCCCTGTGCTGCAACAACTGCAAACCATCATACAGCAACTGATTGACCGGCTCGTGCGCCACCAATCCTAGTACACCACACATATTGTTCTCCAGAAATTAAAGCAACGGGCTATCCAAACGCTCTGTTACCTGCCCTGCCAGATAGGGGACTGCCACAGAAGCCAGGGTTTCGAAATATACTGCACTAGCTGATTCACGCCAATCTTGGGTTTTCGGTAAATCGGTAAACGAACACACCAACACCACCAGCGTCATAATCAATACACCTTTAACCGCGCCGAACACCCCGCCCAGCATACGATTGAGGCTACCCAAACCCATCGCGGCGAGAGCAGACGACAACAGCGAACGCAATAAATATTGCACCAGCCAAGCCGCAGCAAATACCAGAATAAAACCGGCGGCTACGCTAACCGCACGCGGCTGTAAAGAAGTGAGAAAAGCATCGGCAAAAGCTTCGGCAAACAGGCGGGCGGCCATAAACGACACCACCCAAGACACCAGCGAAGTAATTTCGGCCACTGCGCCGCGCATCATGGAAATCACCACGCAGATCAGAATAACCGCCAGCGCCGCCATATCGAATATAGTCATGTTTGATTCCGGTTTTATTGACCGCCAACCACTGCGCCGTTCACGCCTTTGGCTTTCAGCCTTTCCAGCGCATTGGCGGCTGCTTCCCTATTGGGGTAAGAGCCTGTCTGAATACGGTAAACCGTACCTTTACTGGTTTCAA
This sequence comes from uncultured Neisseria sp., assembly GCA_937919795.1. GTDB lineage: Bacteria > Pseudomonadota > Gammaproteobacteria > Burkholderiales > Neisseriaceae > Neisseria. The sequence continues at coordinate 3,440 of CALFOA010000454.1, read as the reverse complement.
TCTTGGTCATGGAAGCATTCACGCCGGACTGGCGCAAAGTCTGTAAGGTTCTCTTGGCATTGGCTTCATCACGGAACGAACCGGCATGAATAGTGGCTCGGCTGGTGCTGGATTTTGCAGCTGCTTGTTGCTTGGCATCAGCTTGTTTCTTGGCTTCCGCCGCTTTTTTCGCATCAGCCTGTTTCTTAGCCTCTGCCGCCTTTTTCGCATCAGCCTGTTTCTTAACCTCTGCCGCTTTTTTCTCTTCAGCCAGTTTCCTAGCATCCGCCGCTTTTTTCGCTTCTTCCTGTTTTTTCAGTGCCGCAACTCGATCCGCTTCGGCTTTTTGGGTTTTCGCCTGAGCAGCTTTGTCTGCGGCCTGTTTTTTCTGAGCGGCTAACCGATCGGCTTCGGCTTTTTTCGCATCTGCCTGTTTCTTCTGCGCCGCCAAACGTTCAGCTTCCGCTGTTTTCTTGGCCTGAGCAGCATCAGTCTTGGCTTTGGCCGCCCGCTCGGCAGCGGCGGCTTTATCCGCTTCGGCTTGTTGTTTTTGCGCCTGCTGTTTATCGGCAGCGGCTTTCTCAGCGGCAGCGCGTTGCTCAGCCAAACGTTTTTTCTCGGCGGCGGCTTTTGCCTGCGCCGCCTGCTTTTCTTTTTGCTCGCGCTCGCGTGCGGCGGCGGCTTTATTGGTGTTTTCGATCACAATCATGGGAGCCGGAATCATGTCTTCCGGTTTAGGATCCTGCTGTGCAGCCGGGTCTGCTTGTTGGGTAACGGTACGTACCGTACCTTCATCGTCTTTCAGCTCTACACTTTCTTGGCCATCGGCCAGATCGTAAACCTTATTGCTGCCGGTTTTGGCTGCTGTTTTTTCAATCTGCGCCTGCGGCGGCGGATTGGTGTCTTCAGGGCCTACCAGTACCACATTCTGTTTAACGATTTTCTTTTCTTTTGTTTCCGCCGGCTGATTTTGCTGTGCCACGGCAGCAGCATCAGAAGCTTCGGCTTTAGCCGCCGGCTCGCTATCGCCTGAATTAACGGCTTTGCCGAAAATCAGGCCGGCAACCACTACCATAGCGGATGCACCGACCAGTCGGCGGCGGTTTTTGCGCTTGAGCTGCTCGTATTCGCCCAGTGAATTCCAATGTTCGGAAGCCATATTTTATCCCTGTTGCAACAATCCCATCACTTCGGCTACGGTATGAAAAGAGCCGAACACAATGATTCTATCATTTTCCGATGCCCCCGCCAAAGCGGCACGGTAGGCATCTGCGATGTGTGGGTATTCTTTTATCTGTTCAATCCCTTGGTGGTGTAATTTCTTCCGTAATGCATCCGCGCTCATGCCGCGCGGCATCTCCAGCGGTGCGATGTGCCAGCTGTCGAATTGGTCTTTCACGATTGCCAGCACGCCGTCTATGTCTTTATCCGCCAACATGCTGAACACGGCGATGCGGTTTTCGGCAAACGGCAGTGCCATCAGGCTTTGGCGCAAGGCGCGTGCCGCGTGCGGGTTATGGCCGACATCGAGTACGGTGAGCGGACGGCCGGGCAATACCTGAAAACGGCCGGGATTACTGGCCAGCAGCAAACCACGCTTGATGGCACCTAAATCCACCGGCAGCTGTGCATACAGGCATTCGATGGCGCTCAAGGCACAGGCGGCGTTTTGAATTTGATAATTGCCGCGCAAGGCCGGAATCGGCAAGGCATTGCGGTTGCGGCGGAAATCTTGGGCAAAGCCCAAGCCCTCGCGCGGATGAAAATGGAAAGACCATTGCTGGTTTTCCAGCTTGCTGTAGGCAAAATCTTCACCACTGATGAATAAAGGCGCACCAATCTCGGCGGCGTGTTTGGCTAAAGATTGCGGCGGCGGATTTTGCCCGCACACGGCGGGTTTGCCTGCGCGGAATACGCCAGCTTTTTCAAATGCCACCTGCTCGACGGTATCACCCAAAAAGGCTTGGTGATCCAAATCCACGCTGGTGACTACCGCTACATCGGCATCAAATACGTTCACCGCATCCAAGCGCCCGCCTAAGCCGACTTCTAAAATCATCACATCCACTTGTTCACGGATAAATACTTCCACCGCGGCCAGCGTATTAAACTCAAAATAAGTGAGCGAAATATCGCCGCGCGCCGCTTCGATGCGCTCAAAGGCCGCCACAATGGCTTCATCGGAAACCGGCTCTCCGTTGACGGCGATGCGTTCGTTAAACTTTAAAATATGGGGGCTGGTGAGGGTACCGGTTTTGAAACCGGCCTGGCTGTAAATTTGGGTGAGAAAGGCGCAAACCGAACCTTTGCCGTTGGTACCGGCTACGGTAATCACCGGGCATTTCGGCTGCAAGCCCATGCGTTTGGCTACTTCGCCTACCCGCTCCAAGCCCATGTCTATCAGGCCGTTGCTGTGTGCGGTTTCCAAGTGGGACAACCATTGTGCTAAGGTTTTGTTCATCATGCTGCTTTAATGATTTGAATATTTTTTCAGACAGGCATTTATCAAACAGCCTGCAACAAAGGATTAAACCGCTGCTGTATTTTTATCTGCTTTCGGCCTGCCAAAACGCGCCCACACCAGCAAACGGCGGTAACTTTCTTCATCGGTCATATCGGGCAATACCGCCAGCCAGCTTTTGCCACTTTCGTATTGCAAACACAGAAAACAGGCGCGGCGGTGGATTAAGCTGCTATTAAGCAAAACGGCTGAATATTCTTGACCGTTGCGGCGCGTAATGCGGGCAAATCCGCCGGTATCAATACTGATTTTCTGCCAACCATCGGGCGACAACCGAGCGTTTTGCCGCCATGCCATGATTAAACTCATCAATAGTGCTGCCAAACCTGCCCAACGCACCATGCCGTCGAAATACTGCCAACACACTATCACGGCCATCAGATGGCTTACGGCCGTTATTCGTTTTAGCGTAGCGGATGGCTGCAATTTAAGCTGGAAGGCTTGCATAGCGACATCACATCATGTTGTCGAATACCGGACTAACCGCAATATCGGCTTCTTCCATATCCAACACCATATCGTGGATTTCCACTTCGAAAAATTCCCAGAAAGCTTTCAGGCTCATATCCTGCGGCCATTTGGCGCTAGGAATGTCCCAGCCGGAAATTTCGGCTTCGAAGATTTGCTGGTAGCGTTCATCAAAATAAGCCACCACCTCTTCCGGCTGGTCGAACTCGGGCACCAGAAACACCGAGCAGTTGGTACGCAGTTGTGCCAGCGTTAAATCCGGCATATTGTCGTCTGACTGTTTGAGCCATTGCAGAAACTGTTCGGTGGGTTTGAGCACCACGGCGGTGCGGTCAACAAAATACATGCTTTATCCTGATTGAATGCGGTGTTTTATCCAGTCGCGATTGTACTGTATAGATGCCTGTCTGAAAACCGGAAACTTTATAAAATAGCCGTCTGCGGCATATTTAGATCGGAAGAGCGTCGTGTA
>CALFOA010000453.1 GCA_937919795.1 uncultured Neisseria sp. | reverse complement strand
CCGATGAAGCAGCTGAGGGAAAGTTTGAATGCAACAGTCCGTTCAGATGACATCCTACCCTTGATTAAACATCTCTGTTTTTTCGAACAAATCGCAGAAAACTCTCGTAATGACGGCATAGACCCTAATAACGATCAGTGCAGCCGTCCACTAGCGGGTGATATTGCGTTAATTTACATGGTGAATCTTGGCGGCAATCTGCGTTCGGTTTCAATCGATGAACTCGCAGCGGTCGGTATAAACGATGAAGAAACGCTCTATCAAACCGCCCTCCACAATCTCCGCCAACTGGACACTCCGATTCAGATTGTCCGCAGTGACAACAACAGCCTCACTCAAATCATACTCGATTCCGCCTACAATGCTTCGTTATTGCTGGTGCTAGATGATATTTTGCGAGCAGCCGAACTTACCTTACCGGATTATCCGGTAGCCGCAATTCCGGCACGTGACACCCTGCTCGTTTGCGCTTCGCAAGATCAAGAAGCCGTGAGCCAGCTACAACAGCTTGCCGCGCAAATTGCAGCCGAGTCGCCGTACAGTATTTCCACCGAACTCTATGCAGTGAAAAATGGTGAAATACAGCTTTTTCAATCGCTTAATTAACATCATACCTGTCTGAAAATTAACCATGATTACCGACACCATCGCCAACGTCCACCGCTATGCTGCGCTGCATCCCGATTTTGCCGACGCCATTAAGCTACTGCAAACACTGGATTTCGCCAGCCTGCCCGACGGCCAAATAGCCTGCGATAATCCGAACATCCGCCTGTTTGTCGGCAATGAAGCGATGCGCAGCCGTGAAGCGGCCAAACCCGAGGCGCACCTGCACCATATCGATATTCAAGTGCCAATCAGCGGTACGGAAAGCTACGGTTGGATAGACAGAGCCTGTCTGAAAAACGGTTTGGGTTATAACGAGCAGAAAGATATTGAGTTTTTCGATTGCGAACCGACCACTTGGCTTGACATCCACGTCGGCGAGTTTGCCTTATTTTTCCCCAACGACGGCCACGCACCGTTGGTGGGCAGCGAGCCAACCATCCGCAAAGCAGTATTTAAAATCCGAGTCGGGTAAACGATTACCTGATTGATTCCATAGAAAACAAAGGAAACCACATGACCAAACAACTCGCCATTCTGCCCGGTGACGGCATCGGCCCCGAAATCATCGCCCAAGCCGTGCGCGTACTGGATAAACTGATTGAAGACGGCTTGGACGTGCAATACCAATACGCCCCGCTCGGCGGCGCCGGTTATGACGAATACGGCCATCCCTACCCCGAGTTCACCCAAAAGCTGTGCCGCGCGGCCGATGCGGTATTGCTGGGTGCGGTTGGCGGCCCGAAATACGATAATCTCGAGCGCCCGCTGCGCCCCGAGCGCGGCCTGTTGGCGATTCGTAAGGATTTGAACCTGTTCGCCAACCTGCGCCCGGCGATTCTGTATAAAGAATTGGCCAACGCTTCTACTTTGAAACCCGAAGTGGTGGCCGGTTTGGATGTTTTGATTGTGCGCGAACTCACCGGCGATATTTACTTCGGCGAACCGCGCGGTATCCGCACGCTGGAAAACGGCGAGCGCGAAGGCTTCAACACCATGAAATACAGCGAGAGCGAAATCCGCCGCATCGCCAAAGTTTCGTTTGAAGCAGCGCAAAAACGCGGCAAAAAACTGTGTTCGGTGGATAAGGCCAATGTATTGGAAACCACTGAATTGTGGAAAGAAATTTTCACCGAAATGGCGAAAGATTACCCCGATGTGGAATTGAGTCATATGTATGTTGATAATGCCGCCATGCAGTTGGTACGCGCACCCAAACAGTTTGACGTAATCGCCACCGGCAACATTTTCGGCGACATTTTGAGCGACCAGGCTTCCATGCTCACCGGTTCCATCGGTATGCTGCCTTCCGCCTCGTTAAACGAAACCGGCAAAGGCCTGTATGAGCCCTCCCACGGCTCCGCGCCCGATATTGCCGGCCAGG
>CALFOA010000452.1 GCA_937919795.1 uncultured Neisseria sp. | reverse complement strand
ACTGTACTGTCTGCAGCTCGCTGCCTTGTATCAATTCTTTATTACTTTCGCTATATTCCTTATTTTTGCAATAAATAATCGAAAACGGTTTTGTTATGAAATACATCAGTACCCGCGGTCAGACCGCCCGCAAACCATTCAGCGAAGTGCTCCTGATGGGCTTGGCGCCCGACGGCGGCCTGATGCTGCCGGAATCTTACCCGGAAATCGGCCCGGCCATTCTGCACGAATGGCGCGAACTCAGCTATCCGGATTTGGCTTTTGCCATCATGAGCCTGTTTGCCACCGATATTCCGTTGGACGATTTGCGCGACATTATCGACCGCAGCTACAACGCCGAAGTGTTCGGTAGCGACGACATCACTCCCGTGCGTACCCTGCAAGACGGTATCTGCATTCAAGCCTTGTCTAACGGCCCGACGCTGGCGTTTAAAGACATCGCCATGCAGTTTCTCGGCAACGCCTTTGAATATGTGCTGGCCAAAGAAGGCAAATCGCTGAACATTCTCGGCGCCACCAGCGGCGACACCGGTTCGGCGGCGGAATACGCCTTGCGCGGCAAAGCCGGTGTGAACGTGTTTATGATGTCGCCCGAAGGCAAAATGAGCGCCTTCCAACGCGCGCAGATGTACAGCCTGCAAGACGAAAATATCCACAATATCGCGATTGAAGGCATGTTCGATGACTGCCAAGACATCGTCAAAGCGCTGCAAAACGACGCCCGTTTCAAAGAAGAATACCGCATCAGTACCGTCAACTCGATCAACTGGGGGCGCGTGCTGGCGCAAATCGTTTATTATTTCTACGGCTATTTCCGCGCCACCACCAGCAACGAACAAAAAGTGAGCTTCTGCGTGCCCAGCGGTAACTTCGGCAATGTTTGTGCCGGCCACATCGCCCGCCAGATGGGATTGCCGATTCACCGTCTGATGGTGGCGACCAACGAAAACGACGTGCTCGACCAGTTCTTCAAAACCGGCGAATACCGCCCGCGCAACGCCGCGCATACTTATGTGACCAGCAGCCCCTCAATGGACATTTCTAAAGCCTCGAACTTCGAGCGTTTTGTGTTTGACTTGGTGGATCGCGACGCCGCCGAAGTGGAAGTCTTGTGGACGGAAGTGGCTGCCGGCAAAGGTTTTGATTTGAACTTTATGCTCGATACCATTCAGAACAAATACGGTTTCGTTTCCGGCAAAAGCCTGCATGAAGACCGCCTGAATACCATTCGCCAAGTGTATCAGCAAGAGGGCGAATTGCTCGATCCGCACACCGCCGACGCCGTGACGGTCGCGCGCCGCCACGTCCAGATCGGAAGAGCG
>CALFOA010000451.1 GCA_937919795.1 uncultured Neisseria sp. | reverse complement strand
TCGTAAAACTTTTTCACATAAGCCAAGCGCGTGGCTTGCGGATATTTGGCAAACAGGCTCATCGCCACCAAAACATACAGAAACTGTGGGGTTTCGTAAATTTGGCGGGTGACGCGGTTTTGCAGCAGGTATTTGCCGTCCAGCTGTTTCACGGCGGCATAAGAGAAGGTTAAATCTCGGTCGTGATCGATATAAGCGTTTAAGGCATCGTAATCGGCACGATCGTAATCTTCCAGCAGGTGTTTATCGTATTTACCTGAGTCCACCAGTTTTGATACGTGGTCAAACAGATGCGGCGGCTCGTATTCGCCGTAAGCAATTTTACGCAGGTGGAAAATCGCCAAGCGCGCCGCCAGATATTGGTAATCGGGCGTGTCTTGCGAAATCAAGTCGGCCGCCGCCTTGATGATGGTTTCGTGGATATCGTCGGTACGGATGCCGTTGTAAAACTGAATATGTGATTTCAGCTCGACTTGCGACACAGAAACATTGCTTAGCCCGTCTGCCGCCCAAGTAATGACGCGATGAATTTTGTCCAGATTGATGTCTTCCAGACGACCGTCCCGCTTGGTAACTTTCAGATTAGCTGTTGCTGCGTTCATCGATAAATCCTAGTGTGATGTAAATACAAATGAGCCTGCAATAACGGTTTGCAAGCATGATGTAGAGGGTAAAATACTATAATATTTTGCGTCGTCCAACCAGTCTTGACAAGCGGGCGCCAGTGGTATTCAACGCACCAAAAAAGTGCTCTCTTCGATGTGTGTTTGGCTGCGTTTGCTCTGCAAAATAAGACGGGGCAAGCCATACGCAAACATCACTCAAGCAGCATAATAGCTAAGCCGTTTGAAAATCTCGCTTCGTTAATTCGAGTAAAGCTTACCCGCTGTTTCTTTCCACAAACAGAAAACCGCTCATACCCAAATGGCAATAAAAAATGCCTTACCGCTCGGATAAGGCATTGTTCATCCCAACAGAATTACTCGGCTGATTGGGCATTTTCCGCAGCCGGTGCGGCAGCCGGTTTTTCATGCTGCAGGCTGACGGCGCGTGCCGGAACGATGGTGGAAATGGCATGTTTATAGACCATTTGAGTGACCGAGGTATTGCGCAGCAACACCACATATTGGTCAAATGATTCCACCTGGCCTTGCAGTTTGATGCCGTTCACCAAGTAAATGGATACCGGCACATGCTCTTTACGCAAGGCATTAAGGAAAGGATCTTGTAACATTTGTCCTTTAGCTGTCATATTGGATACTCCGTTATTATGATTTATGGTTGTAATTAAAAAAACACTGCCCTTCGATTGTAGCCTCGATTGCCTCTGTTTAACAACCGTTTTTGGCAAGAATCTGCAAACATTTTTAAGTTATCCGGGCTATCGCCATCGATTTATTAAAAGAGCATCATAATCGGCTAGGAAGACGCTCTATACTTTTCAGACAGGCATTCAATCATGCCTGTCTGAAAAACCGAAAGGGGGTAAGCATGTTTTTTAAACGGCTTTTACCGCTTATTTCTGCATTTTTTTCACGCTGACTTTGCGTTTTTTCTTGAAACGCTCTTTATCTTCTTTGCGGTTTTCGCGCTTCTCAATGCGGTTGCTCAAAGCCACGCGGCGCAGCGGTTTTTTCTTGGGTTTGTCTTCCGCTTCTTCATAAGGGTTTTCCGATACATTGTATTGGATGCGCAGCGGTGTGCCTTGCAAATTGAAGGCTTTGCGGAAGGTTTGGGTAAGGTAACGGGTGTAAGAATCGGTGATGTGCTGCAAGGCGTTACCGTGCACCACGATTACCGGCGGATTCATGCCGCCTTGGTGGGCATAGCGCATTTTCGGGCGCACCAAACCGGCGCGCGGCGGGGCTTGGCGCTCGATGGCGCTTTGCAGTACACGGGTGATTTTCGGCGTCGGCATTTTAATCATCGCCGCATCATAGGCTTGCTGGATACTTTCAAACAAACCGTCGATGCCACGCTCTTTGAGAGCTGAAATATAGTGGAATTTGGCAAAATCGAGAAAATAGAGTTTGCGGGCGATGTCGCGTTTAATCTGCTCTTTGCGCTCGTCGTCCACGCTGTCCCATTTGTTTACCGCCACCACCAGCGCCCTGCCCGCCTCTAAGGCAAAACCGGCTACGGTGGCATCTTGGTCGGCAATATCTTGCGCAGCATCCAATACCAGCACCGCCACATTGGCCGCTTCCACTGCCTGCATCGCTTTAATCACTGAGAATTTTTCGACCGCTTCTTCCACTTTGCCGCGACGGCGCACACCGGCGGTATCGATGATGGTAAACGGTTTATTATCGCGCTCGAAATCGATGTGGATGCTGTCGCGGGTGGTACCGGCCATATCGAAAGCAATCACCCGTTCTTCGCCAAGAATGGCGTTCACCAGCGTAGACTTGCCGACATTAGGGCGGCCGATGATGGCGAACACCGGATGTTTGGCGGTTTCGGTTTCTTCTTCGGCTTCGGGAAAATGCTCGAGTACATCTTCAATCAGGTGGTAAACGCCGTCGCCGTGCGCACCGGAAATCACATGCGGCTCGCCCAGCGCCAGTTCGAAAAATTCAGCGGCCAATACGTCGCGATTACCGCCCTCGCCTTTGTTCACCGCCAAATATACCGGGCGCGGGCTTTGGCGCAGGCGATCGGCGATGATTTTGTCTTGCGGGGTCACACCGTTGCGACCATCCACCAGAAACACCACTGCATCGGCTTCATCAATGGCCTGCAAAGTGTGTTTGGCCATTTCGTGCAGAATGCCGCTGTCCACCACCGGCTCAAAACCGCCGGTATCCACCACCAGATAGGGCTTGCTACCGAGCCTGCTGTGGCCGTAATGGCGATCGCGGGTGAGGCCGGGTAAATCGGCAACTAGCGCGTCTTTGGTGCGGGTAAGGCGGTTGAATAAGGTGGACTTGCCGACGTTGGGGCGGCCAACCAAGGCGATGGTGGGTTTCATGTGATTTCTTCCTACGGCAGGCCGGGTGTGGCCGCCGATTATTTTTAAATCAATATTTAAGTTTAAGTATTGATTTTATTACAGATGCCTGTCTGAAACCATGTTTTCAGACAGGCATATCAATATGGCGATTGACTTCAGCCAATAAGGCCGTCTTTATTTCAAGCGCAGAATTTTCATGTCCAGCAATTCGCGGTTTTTTGAATTTTTTGCTGTCTTATTCAAAGCCGCTTCATAAGCTGCCAAGGCTTCTTTGGGTTTGTTTTGCGCCACCAGTACATCGCCTTTGGTTTCCTGAATCAAGGCTTCAAAAGCGGGATCCACTGCGGTTTCCAAGGTTTTTAAAGCTTGGTCGAACTGCTTTTGTTGCAACTGGGTAACCGCCAAACGCTGTACCGCCAGCGCTAATACGAAGCTGTCTTTCTGATTACTCAAAATCCAGTTGTAATGCGCAGTGGCAGCGGGATAATTGCCTTTATCAAACTCTGCGGCTGCAGCCATAAAAGTGGCTTGCGCAGTGGCGGTGCTGGCCGGATAGTTTTGTTGCAAGTGTTGCAAATCGGCGTTCAACGCTTTCGGATCGGTACTGGTTTGCGCTTTATCGACCATTTGTGCCAACAAGGCGGCAGCTTCTTTATTTTTGCCGTCTAAATGGCTTTGGTACCACACATAGCCCAAATAAGACAATCCGCCCGCCAGCAGCAAGGCAAACAACCAACGCCCCCAGCCTTTCCAGAAGTGTTTGAAGTTGTCTAATTCTTGTTGTTCGTCCAGATGTGCAGCCATTTATTCAGTCTTCCATTGTTGCAGCGTGGTTAATAATTGATCGGCAGAAACGGTACTCTGTTTACCTTTTGCCATGTCTTTCAGTGTTACCTGGCCGGATGCCAATTCGTCTTGCGCCACAATCAGGGCGAAGCGAGCGCCGGAAGCGTCGGCTTTTTTCATTTGCGCTTTCAGGCTTTGATTACCGGCGTGTTGTGCGACATTAAAGCCAGCCGCACGCAATTGGCCGGCGTATTTCATCAGTTGCAAGGCAGCGCCCTCGCCTTGCTGCATGGCATAAACATCGGGCTTGTCGTCTGCTTTCAGACAGCCGTATTCCTGCACCAGCAGCAGCAAACGCTCGATGCCCATGGCAAAACCGATGCCCGGCGCGGGTTTGCCGCCCAATTCTTCAATCAGGCCGTTGTAGCGGCCGCCGCCGCATACGGTGGCTTGCGCACCGAGTTTGTCGGTGGTCCATTCAAACACGGTGAGGTTGTAGTAATCCAAACCGCGTACCAAACGCGGGTTTTCAACATAAGCGATGCCCAAGCCGTCGAGAAAGGCTTTAAAACCGGCATAGTGCGCGCGCGATTCTTCGCCCAGAAAATCCAACAGGCGCGGTGCGGCATCGCACATGGCCTGCAAATCGGGATTTTTGGTATCCAGCACCCGCAAAGGATTGGTGTGCATGCGGCGCTTGCTGTCTTCATCCAGCTGATCTTTTTTATCGGTTAAATAAGCAACCAATGCTTCGCGATAAGCATAACGCTCATCAATTTCGCCCAGACTGTTCAGCTCTAAACGCATCTCATCTTTTAGACCCAGCTCTTGCCACATTAGATGAGTCATGGCGATCAGCTCAGCGTCAGCGTCTGGTAAGGCACTACCAAAGCTTTCAACACCTATTTGGTGAAACTGAC